>JAKAIE010000102.1 GCA_021814475.1 Nitrospirota bacterium | reverse complement strand
TCCGCAACAGAAACTATCTAGAAAATCATAATCAGAATCCTCGGGTGTTTTCATGGACCGCACCTGCAGAAAAGATTCTGACCAAAATAGCTAAATGTAAAGAAGCGTTGGAGACACTACACTAGCACGTCCATGCCGATATCATAGGCGAGGTATTCGGCAACAGTCAGGGCAAAGCGCGGGGCGAGCAGCCGTTCCATGACCGGCTCATCAGCCATATTTACGAAGGCCACGTAGCCTGTTTTCATCTCCTTAATGACATTCATGTAAAAGGAATATTCATGGAAGGTCAGGCCGATTGCAGTGAAGACAACGCTGAACCCTGCTTCGCGGCCGGTGAGCCTGCTGTTCCTCAGGATCGCAGCCACCACCTCTTTCGATGGCAGCCCTGAACAGGAAAAGACAGGAAGTTTCTGCCCCTTTACAAGGGTATTGAGCCCGTCAATTGCCGAAAAGCCCGTCTCGATCGGTGCCTCAGGACGGGCCCTGGCAACCGGGTTGATCGGAAGACCCGTGATCGGCACTTGTTTTTCGGGAATGAACATATCAAGGCCGTCGACCGGTTTACAGGACCCGTTAAAGACCCTCCCGATGATATCCGGAGACAGGGGTGCCCTCATAAGCGCATCGGAAAAGACAACTGACATCCCCTGTATGTCAAGGCCGCGGCTCTCTCCGTAAAGCTCAATAAGTACCCTGTCGCCGTCTATACCCAGGACCTCACCTGCCAGAAGTCCTCCCTCGTCTGTATGGACCTTCACCATCTCACCGATCCTCGCAGCAAAAACATTCCTGACAAAAAGAAGAGGCCCTGCCAGGGAGGCCACAGTCCTATATATGTGCTCAGACAGTCTCATTTTCCCTCCTCAGGGCCTCTTCAAGGGATATGCCCTGGCCGAGTTTTGCCACGGCCTGGGCGTAGAAGGTCCGGATGTTCTTTATGAGCATGAGGGTTTTTTCCGGAGCGGAAAAGGCGTCTTCGGTATAGGAATTCTGACACAGGAACTCATATCTTATTATCTCCGCGGCACGCATCAGGAGCCTGTCCGCATCCTGAAGGCCCTCAGCGCCCACAATCTCCGCCACCTCGCGCAGGGACTCTTCCTTCTGGAGGATTTCCCTGCACCAGCGCTGCAGATCAATCCATTCCGGAGAATACTGTCTCCCGAAGTGGTCATTCAGATCCCTTGCGTAGAGCGAATAGCTCTGAAACCAGTTTATGGCAGGGAAATGCCTACGATGGGCAAGGGATGTGTCGAGCATCAGAAATGCCCCTGTTGAACGCAGGCATGCCTGTGTCACCGGCTCGGTAAAGTCGCCACCGGGAGGGGATACAGAAAGTACCATACTGAGCGACCCGGTCTTGCCTCCCAGGGTCTCCACAACCCCGGCCCGCTCGACAAAAGATGAGAGTCTTGACGACAGATAGGTGGGATAGCCCTCTTCTCCCGGCATTTCCTCCAGGGAGGATGAAATCTCCCGCAGGGCCTCTGCCCAACGAGAAAGACTGTCAGCCAGAAGAAGCACGTCGTATCCCATGTCGCGGTAATACTCAGCCATGGTCACCGCTGTATAGATCGAGGCCTCCCTGGCCGCAACAGGCATATTGGACGTGTTCACAACAAGGATCGTCCTGTCCGTCAATGGCTTGCCTGTCCAAGGGTCCTTCAGTGTCCTGAATTCCTCGATCATCTCCGCCATCTCATTGCCCCTCTCTCCGCACCCCACATACACAACTATATCCACATCAGCGAACTTTGCTATAGACTGTTCAAGTATTGTCTTCCCTGTGCCGAACCCTCCGGGCAGGATCGCAGTACCTCCCTTTGCAATCGGAAAGAGGAAGTCGATGATGCGCTGACCCGTGATGAGAGGTCTAGTCGGCGAGAACTTCCTTTTGTAAGGTCTTCCTCCCCGGACAGGCCATTCCATGCACCCCAGAACCTTCTCCCCGTTCATGAATTCGCCGAATATATCGTCCATGCTGACATCTCCGTCTTCAAGCCAGGAGACCTCCTGGCGCTCCCCTGTCCTGTTCGTCACATAGTGCCTGAAAGGTCCCTCATCAATATATCCCACGTCCTCAGCCGGCCCGACTTCCTCCCCCTTCCTGCAAAGAGGATGAAACCTCATCTTTTTCAGATAATCAACAGCTGCAATCTCTTTGCCGGGTCTTATAAAGGGGCCCATCTCATCCCTCATCCGTTCGAGCGGCCTCTGCAGGCCGTCGAACATGCCGGAAAGCAGTCCCGCCGTGAGGTGGACGGTGAGGGGCATTCCCCCTCCCTTTACCGGTTCCCCGATTGCAAGACCATGCGTGTTCTCATAGACCTGGACGACCGCCTTCTCCTGCTCAAGCCTTACTACTTCTCCTGTCAGCATTGCATGTCCGACATAGACCCGCTCGTAGAGCTTCAGACCTTTCAGCTCCACGCTCACAGTGGGACCTGATATGCCGAGGATCCTGCCAATCAAAGCCGTATCCTCACGTGGTAGCCGATAGCCCTTCTGATCAGGCGCGTTGCATAATCTTCCGCCTCGACGGGACCGTCCCCGGGAGAAGGGAGAACGACGACTACCCCGGCGCAATTCCGCTCCATCTCCCTCAACCGCTCCTCGGCTATTCCTGAGATCAACCGCTCGTCGATCATAATCAGGCCGTTTCCACGGTCAGCCGCTACCCTGACGAGAATTTCTTCCAGTTCACCCGCGTCTACGGTATATTGGCCGATGCCGGCCAGCCCGAATCCATATCTCGCGTCCCGGGCTGTGACAGAGAGAACTGTTTTCATTGGACCAGCTCCGCTGCAACGACATCCCGTTTCAATTTATGCCCATAGGAGAGAATGGCCAGATTCATCGCCTCGATGGAACACTTCCATAGATAATCCAGTATAGGGCCGGTACCGAGGGGCTCTCTGCCGTATCTTTTCAGCGACCTGCTGATTCCTCTGTACAGGGATGCTTCCACTCCGATGAGATCAGAAGAGGTGACTTCCTCCCCTGTCCATTCCCTCAGGAGTCTGTCAGCGCCGGGCACTGTCTTGGCTTGCAGTATTTCCATGAGTCTTCCCGTATCGACTGTGCCTCCAGGAATGAAGTGATGCTTTACCTGTGTTGCAGTCTTCAGAAGTTTTGCGGTTGCCAGAATATTTCGCGCGTCGATCAGCCGCATGAAAAGAGCGGTAAGCGCAGGATCCGGAACTGACCGTACAATGACTGAGAGAAACCGTTCCGTGAGTTCCCGTTCAAAAGACTTCAGTCCCTCATGCTGCATGATCTCCGCGATTCCCCTGAACTGTCCGGAGAGGCAGAGAAAGTTCTCTTCAATACCCATTGCCGCAGAAAGCCCATCCTGACTCCGGCCTAATATCCGTCTGAGTTCATCACACAAAAGACTCTGAGTCAGAATCTCTCTGCTCCTGCCTCCCTTAAGCTCCCTTACGTATCTGAGACAAATAAACAGGGTCCTGAGTTCTGTATAGAGGAAGAATGGAGAAAGCGTCTCTCTGAGGCGACCGTTCATCTGATGGTAAAGCCACCTATATTCGCCCAGGAGGGCCCTCCACACCGCCTCAGGGTTTCTGCCGTCAAAGGCCTTCTGGTAATGACCGTCAGGGAGATGTTCGAGGGGTGATGGTGTGGTAACAAGCGCGTTCCAGCCCGAAACGAGCCTGGCCCTCCTCCCCTTGATCCGAGAGAGGAGATAATCACCCGGGAAACCGTGATCAGGGGTCTTTTCAAGAAGTTCTCCTGCATTACACTGCTTCATAATATTCTTCCATGAGGTACGGAAGGATGTCATCCCAAGCCCGCTCAAGCCTCTTTTCGAGCGTGTTTATGACCCGGACACTGTTATCACCGGTTATCACGTCCATCCCCCCTGAGATTCTCTCATCAGGGATAATATCGGCTCCGGGGAAGCTGATCTGCGCTGTACCTGCATCATCCGGATTCACTCTGACAGACACCCAGGACAGAGGGGGCAGTTCCATTGACAGTGCATTGAATGCCTCGGAGTGGTCTCTCTGTCTCAAAAGGACGAGAGATGCGCGGGCTAGCCTGTAGAATCGGTCGCAGAGTTTTCGTCTGTTTGCCAGCCTCATCAGCCGCACGCTGTTTTGTGCCTCAGAAAGTATATGTCCCGATGTTTTCGCAGACTCCGCGGCAACTTTTTTTGCGTGTTCCTCTCTGAGTCCGTTGATTCTCAGGATAATCTCCTTTTCGAACCGCGCAGCCTCTTCCTTTGCTTCCCTGTCAATAGTCCGGATGTTGTCCTCCGCGCGCAGCCACAGGGATTTGATCAGTTCCTCGCAATCCATGATCTATTTGACCCCGAACAGTATCATCGCCGCGATGACAAACCCCAGGATAACCATTGTCTCAGGGATTGCAACGAGGATTACTATAGTCCCGGACAGCTCAGGTTTCTCGGCCAATGTCCCGGCTCCTGCTGCCCCGATCCGTGACTGTGCCCAGGCAGTTGCCAGCGCGGTCAGGCCGATTGCGAGTGCTGCGCAGAGCGCGATGAAAACCTTTTCCATAGCCATGATTGTTCCTCCTTTTCGTTTATATGTACAGTACAACCCTCTTTACAGCCGCCACCTCTGTCAGGAGCTTCTGCCCCTGCTTTTCTTTAGCGGTTCGAATTTTCTTCCGCCATGTTCAAGAAACTTGCTGAAAAACTCGACATAATGCAGACGCAGAGCGTGAATCGACGGAGAAAATATGCCGAGGACGATATTCAGGAGATGGAGCATTCCCGCCACCACGATACCGATGACAATATTCCCGGTGAGTCCGGCGATATTGTTTGCCATGAATGCCAGAAGTACTGATGTGAGACCGATCGCCATTATTCTCACATATGAGATTATATTACCGATGCTCTTGAGGAGCTCGAGGGGTGCCAGGAGTCCTCCTGTAAAGAGCAGAAAGGGCGTCAGAAAGAGGATTGCGACAATAACGGGCTGAGCGATGACACGGGGGAAGACTTCAAAGAAAGATGCAAGCACCACAATAAGGAAAACGATGATCACAATGCTCAGCAATTTAAAGAAGGCCTCCTTTTTCGTCTTCCTTTTGATGGCGGATAAGATCCCCAGGAAGAGCCCAAAGAGCACATGGACCACGCCTACCGTCAGGGTAAAGAAAAGCATGGGGATGACAGCCGTGCGGCGCTCAACACAGAGCGGCTCGATCCCGAAGAGCCTGTGCGGGAGATCACCAAAAAACTCTCCGTAGAGCATCCCGAAGAACATTGTGTAGAGGGACGAAATAAAGAGAATTTGCGCCCCGTTCCGCAGAACAGTTTTTTCTGAAAAGCGCTTCTTCAGTAACAGGGACAAGCCCAGGAGGAAGAGGCCATACCCAGCATCGCCGAGGATCATGCCAAAAAGGACAGGGAAGAAGATTCCGATGAACGGCGTCGGATCGATAGAGGTGTATAAAGGCAGAGGCAGGGGACCGATAAATAGTTCGAAGGGTTTGAAGTAGGAGGGGTTCCGGAGCATGACCGGCACGCGTTCAAGATCCTCCTGCAGCAACTCCTTTTCTTCGATCACCAGTTGGGTGCCGAAGGATGAGATCAGCTTCTTTCTCAGCATTTCAAGGTCGGCAGTGGGCATCCACCCGTTGATAAAAAAGCACATCCCGGTCTGGAAGGCGGATGCAGTGGCGCTCAGGAGTTCCAGTCTTCCGTCGATCCAGTCGAGGACACTGCTGTATATCGGCCGCCATCTCAGGCAGATCTTTTCAGTGTCATGTTCCAGCCCCTCGATCCGGGAGACAATTTCAGAGCTCCTCTGCTGGAGAAAATCGACCTTGTCGGACAGGGAGAGAAGATCAAAGGATTCGGGGAAGGGCATTTCAGGGATGCTCTCACTGCTCAGTGCCCTGCTGACTTTTTCCGAAACAGTCTTTTCCACAGTGATGAGTCCGCCAAGGGTTCCATCGTCGGCAGGCACGGTAAAGAGCTTGAACTGCCCGTCGGTGAGTTTGGTGAGCAGCGTGCGTATCTTTTCAACCGCCTGCGGGTCTTTTATGGTTAGCCCGATAACATCCAGGTCGGGGGCTGTTAATGCATCTCTAAAAAGGGATTCGACCGTAGCAAGGAAGGCGGCGTGGCGTCTGACCTCTGCCAACTCTCTGTGAAGGGCCTCCTTCCTTTCCTCGATATCTTTGCATGCGGCGATATGCCTTTCAATAGTATAGGATATGGTGCCGATGATAGATTGGGGGGCCAGGTAGCTTCTTCTTACCGTGATCTTTGGCAGGAGAGAGAACAGTTTTTCTATCTTGTCTCTCAGGTCCTCGAGGAAGAGCCGTTCAAATAAGGTCTTTTCGTCTATTGAGAACGGGTTGAGTTCCGCCTCGAGATCTTTTTCGACAAAGCCTATCTTTGAAGGTTCGATCTGGAAAATACCCAGAGAACTTACCATGTCGAGGACATCCTGCAGAAGCTGCTTTGGTCCCACGATTTCAACCTTGGACATATGGACTATCACGATGCTTTTCCGGGCAAGATCCCGACAATATGTTTCATGACGATGCGTGCCAGGACTTCATCATCCTCTTTTTCCAGCCTTGCGGCCTCTTCCCTGGCCTCATCCAGCATCTCCGCGGCCCTGGCTTCAGCATCTTTGACCGCCTGCCCGTACAAGCTGTCGGATTCTTTCTCTATCCCGGTCTTTTCCTCCAGGAACTTTCTCTCCTGCTCAGCCCTGGTCTTTTCAAGCCATTCGCGCGCATTGGTCCTTTCAAGTTCAAGGCGTTGCTGTATCTCTTTTTCAACGGCTACAACCTTCGACAGAACATCGTCTTCCATAGCTCCATTCTATCAGATGCGGCCGGGCATGATAAGAGCGCGGAACAGACCCGTCAATAAAAAGGTTTCGTCCCCGGGAATACTCTCCCGTACATAATCATGCCCCCCCTGAATTTCATTGCAGTCTGATATGATTGGTGATAATTATTAAGCAGGAGACACGGAGTCCGGCGTGCTAAGGGATGAAAGCAGGGAGGCCTGGGCGGATATGAGCATTAAGACATTTGCGTGCATGTTCCTTTTCATAACTCTTGCCGCAGCGAATCCGTGCGATGCGCCTGCAGCAACGATAGCGCTTCTTAAAAATGCGGGTGCGTGTATGGGATGCCATAATGCAAAGGATATGTTTATTGTCTTCGGCAATAAAGAGAAGATGTCCGTGACCGTCAGTGAGCGCGCATTCAGCAATACAGTTCACGCCGCCCTGAACTGCACTGATTGTCACCGGACCATATCCCTGGAAGGACACCCAGGAAAGGTTATAGGCAGTAAAAACGCCTTTCTCAGGGAGGCCTCGGCTGCATGCAGGTCTTGCCACAGTGACGATAAGGTCAAGGCAAAGCCTCACCACGCCTATATGGCAGAAAGGGCGGATACGCCACCATGCACGGAATGTCACGGTAGCCACGGTGTTCTGAGCGTTGCCCGGTGGAAGGCCACACTTCGCGGACACGAGTATTGCCTGACGTGTCATAGCCGGACGATAAGCAAGACAGTTGGCACTTCGGAAAGACTTTCGCTCCGCATAGACCAGGCAGACCAGACATCATCGGTGCATAACAAGCATGACTGCAGCGATTGCCATACAGAGTATACCGCGGATACCCATCCGGTAAAGACCTTTGCCGATGCCAGGACACGCTCCATCGTAATTTCTGGCGTATGCGCGAAATGTCACGAAGATAAACATACAGCGGTCAGGGGCAGCATGCATTATAACCTCTCCTTCCGGGTCGGCGAGACCCTCGTCAGCAGGGGCAGGCCGGAGGCGCCTGTCTGTACCGACTGTCACGGTTTCCATACTGTAGGGGCAAAGGAAACCTACGAGACTCTCAGCGGTATTCCCTGCAGAAAATGTCATGAGAATATCTTCGCGATTTATGCGAAGAGCGTTCACGGAATGGCAAAGGCCAGGGGCGAGCACCGGGCGCCTCTTTGCGCTTCCTGCCACTTTGCGCACGAGATCAATTTCACGGCGATGTCCGATAAAATTAAGGCCGCATGCCTCGGCTGTCATGAGGGGATCGAGGCTGTTCATGGCAGGTGGCTTCCTAATGCAGAACTTCATCTGGCAGCCGTGGCCTGTGCCGCGTGCCATGCCCCTTCAACTGAAAAAGGCATATACCTTCAGCTGATCGATGAAAAGACGGGCAGACCGGTTCCCGTGGACCAGATGCTGCAGGTCCTCGGCATTACGGGGGAGGAACTGTCAGGGCAGCTCGACGCCCACGGTCAGGGGCTTGATTCTTACGAACTGGCATACCTTCTCAGACGGTTGAACCTGAAGGGAGCAGGTGCAAAGATTTCCTTTCTTGGCAAAATGGATGTTATGAAATATTCCGAAGCCCATCAGCTTTCACTAAAAAAGTACGCTGTCAGAAAATGTGAAGACTGTCACAGTCCTGCTTCAAATTTCTTCAAGAAGGTAACTCTTGCCGTGGTCAAAACCGACGGCGGGATAGACCGGTATCGCACACAAACGGATGTGCTGAAATCCATATTTCTGACTGAATCGTCGAAACAGTTCTATGCACTCGGAGGCACGAGGATCGCCTTTCTGGACTGGGCCGGTATTTTCATTGTCTTCTGCGGGCTCATGTTCCCTGTCGTGCATGTCACCCTGAGAATTTTCACCGCGCCAGTGAGAAGGGCGAAAAAGGCCGATGAAGCCGAAAAGGGGAAGAAGTCGTGAAAAAGGTATTCCTTCAGCCGATGACAGTGAGGATATGGCATTGGGTAAATGCGCTCAGCTTCTTCGTTCTGGTAGCCACTGGAGTGCAGATACGGTATCGTGATATCCCGAACCTCGCAACCTTCAAGACGTCGGTTGATCTGCACAACTTCTTCGGGTTTCTTCTCATTGCCGATTTTCTCCTCTGGTTTGCCTTTTATGTCTTCACCGGAAAGATCCGTGTGTATGTCCCCCTGAATCCGAAAAAATTCATTGTCGGGGCGCTCAGGCAGATGCGCTATTATGGTTATGGCATGATGATCGGAGAAAAAGACCCCCACCACGCCACGCCTGAAGAGAAGTTCAACCCCTTGCAGCAGTCGGCATATTTCATGGTCATGCTTATCCTCATGCCTCTGCAGGTAGTCTCCGGCATACTGCTGTGGGACATCAGGATGTTCGCAGGCTGGATAGCGATGCTGGGCGGGCTCAGGGTTGTCGATATCGTGCATGTCGTCGCCTTTTTTCTCCTGACGGCGTTTCTTTTTGTGCATGTTTATCTCACAACCCTCGGAAGGACACCTCTGGCGCATATCAAGGCGATGTTCACGGGCTATGAAGAGGTGGAGGAAAACGAATAAGGTCCGGTCCGGAGACTAGGTGTTCTCTCTGTTGTCCGGAAGATTGAAGGCAGTTTCCGACTCGATCTCTTTTTCAACATCCTCGATGATCGTCGAGATCATCGAGAGCGCCTCCTGTGCTGATTCCTGCTCTACCTTCTGGAGGGCAAACCCTGCATGCACCAGGACATAGTCTCCGACGGATACCTCTTCAGGCATCAGCATCAGGTTGATCTCGCGCCTCGCGCCGTAGACGTCGACGACCGCCCTGAAATCGTCTATCTGTACTATTCTTGAAGGAATCGCAAGGCACATGCTCTAGTGTAGTGTCTCCAACGCTTCTTTACATTTAGCTATTTTGGTCAGAATCTTTTCTGCAGGTGCGGTCCATGAAAACACCCGAGGATTCTGATTATGATTTTCTAGATACTCCTTGATTGCCGC
>JAKAIE010000021.1 GCA_021814475.1 Nitrospirota bacterium | reverse complement strand
GCGGCAATCAAGGAGTATCTAGAAAATCATAATCAGAATCCTCGGGTGTTTTCATGGACCGCACCTGCAGAAAAGATTCTGACCAAAATAGCTAAATGTAAAGAAGCGTTGGAGACACTACACTAGGATCAGATTCAGTTGCGGCTTCCAGGAATAAGCCGCTGTCGGGCAAATGATCCCGGCCAACTTCGTTTCCCTACGGAATAAGCGGCTATCCTACTCCTCCGCCGGCACGTCGATGCGGGCGGTTATTTTGTTTTCTATGATGCATTGGAGCATTTCGAGTTCGTCCTTGTCGAACCAGGTCAGGCCGCAGATGCCGCAGCGGTCGATCTCGATCAGATAGGCGAGGCTGTAGAAGGTCCTGAACATCGGGTTGCCGCATTTGGGGCAGGAAAGCGCCGTTCGTGGGGCGGCAGGGGTGCCCGTTATTTTTCCCTCCGATACCCTCCTCTGGTTGTCATTGATCACCGCGCCCGCAAGAAGCCTGACCCGTTCGGTGCACTCGACATCCCTCCGCGCAATGATCCTCTGCACCCTGGCAGTGCCGACCAGCACACCTCCGCAGAAACTGCACCTGTGGATCGTCGTCTGTTCATAGGAGACACCATACAGGGGCTGCCTGCAGGAAGGACAGGTTAACCCTGACGGATCTCCTCCGGATTGCGGCAGGCGCTCTGTAAAGATCCGGGCAAGGGCAGGCAGCTCGGCTGCCCTGACAGGGTCATGGTCCCTCCCGGGGCTGACCCATGAAAGGGGGGTAAAAGAGGGGATCAAGCCAAGCTCTGCAACCGAGAATGGCCCCTGCCATTGCCTGTCATCATCTATAAGGTAGTACCCCGGCCCTTCACCCTGCTCCCGCGTAGCCGGCAGGTCCTTCCTTGTCGCCCCGAGCCGTGATACATGGGCCATCCTGAGCAGGACCGCGATCCGTTTGTGAAGAGGCGGGTGCGTGGAGACAAGTTCATACCACCCGCGGGTATCTTCCTCTCTGGACTCCTCCGCGGAATTGACGATGCAGAGCATCTCCATCCCCGGGCCGATGATGCCGCTCCCTATGGTGTTCCTTTCGAGGAACTGCAGAGCCTCGGCAAGCGCAAGTGGGTCGCGTGTCAGCCTGACCGCACCGGCGTCCGCACGGTATTCGCGCTCCCTCGAAATCAGCATGCTCAGCAGCTCGCTGAGCTTCAGCATCACCCAGAACAACCAGAAAACAGGATGAAGCCCATGGTACCGTTCATCCCCGAGGCCCTTCGCCTTCTCAAGCGCAGAGGCATACATGCCGAAAAGGCTGACTGCCACCGTCGCCTCGACACAATCCCCGGAGAGTATGTGATAGGCCTCATGCGCGACCACGGTTTCGAGCTGCGGACGGGTGAGGCGGGAAAGAAGCCCCTCGGTGATGCCGATCATTGCATCGCCCCTGAGGTCGGCAACCGCAAGGGCGTTCATCGACAGGCTCGGTATCACCACCCCGTCGATCTTTCTCCTGTTACCCGTAGCCACGTGGATCTCGTCCATGATATTGAGAAAACGCCTGTGGACACCGTCCTCGGGGTCAGGCTGAACAGCCCCGAGCTGCCCCATAATGGATCGGGCTACGCCGAATGCCGAAAAATAAAAATGGATGGCAGCAAAGAGCCCCGACGCAAGAAATACCCTGAAAACATCGGACAGGCGTATAAAATCACCGGCGCTGAAGAGGCCTCCTAATATGCACTTGAACGAGAGGTAGAGTATCATTCCGGTCGAAAAATACATCGCGAGAAGCACGACAAAGAGGAGGCTGATGACCCGGCTCTTCTCCTCCTCGACTTCGACAAAGGTGATCGGCATGGAGCCGCTATTTCCCGGGGGAGATATCGGCCCTCGGCACGCTCCGGTCCGGGACGTCTGCAGAGAAGTACTCATAGGGACTGAAGGAAAAGGCGGCAGCAACCAGGGTATCGGGGAAAATGTCCAGCCGGGCGTTAAAAGAGGCGACGAGATCGTTATAGAACTGGCGCGCAAAGGCTATCCGGTTCTCGGTGGTCGTCAATTCCTCCTGGAGCCGGAGCACATTTTCACTGCTCCTGAGCTCCGGGTAGTTTTCGACGACCAGAAAAAGCCTCCCGAGCATATCACTGAGGATATTTTCTGCCAGACCTTTCTCCCTCACCCCATGAGCTGCAACAGCCCGGGCCCTGGCCGCGGTCACCCGTTCCAGGGTCTCCCTTTCGAAATCCATATAGCCCTTAACCGCAGACACGAGATTGGGGATGAGATCGTGGCGTCGCTTCAGTTGGACGTCTATCTGGGACCAGGCTGACAGGATCCCGCTTCTGAGTCTGACGAGACGGTTATAGATCAGGATCGGCCAGACCACAATGGCTACTGCAATGAAACCGATCAGGAAGACACCCATAGAAACACTTTATCATATTCGAACCTCAAGAAACTATCCTTCAGGGCTCCGCGCCGGACATGTCATACCAAAATAGAAATGTCCGCATTTAAGAATGTTAGACTGCCTTTTTTTGTGAGGAGGCGGGATGGCAGGAAAGGACATTTTGGTAATGACGAGGAAAGAGGCGAAGCGGCTTCATGTAATACGGAAAGTGATGGAGGGGGAGATATCACAGATAGCTGCAGCCGAGATGCTGTCGTTGAGCGCACGGCAGGTCCGGAGGATCACTGAGAGGATACACGAAGAAGGGGATGAGGGGATAATCCATAGGCACCGGGGGATGGTATCTAACCGGAAGACGGCAGGGAGAACCAAGGATAAGATAGTCCGGCTTTACAGAAAGCATTATGAGGGGTTTGGCCCGACACTGGCTGCTGAGAAACTGCAGGAGCTCAATGGGATCAGCATAAGCGATGAGACATTGCGGTTATGGCTAATCGACTCGGGCGACTGGAAGAAACGAAAGAAGCGGGGTTCATATAGGAAGTGGCGACCTCGTCGATCGCATTATGGAGAGATGATTCAGATAGATGGGTCTCATCATGACTGGTTCGAAGGACGAGGGCCGAAGTGCGTTCTGATGGGCTATATCGACGATGCCACAGGGGAGGTGTTTGGTAGGTTTTACGAATACGAGGGGACGATGCCAGCAATGGACAGTTTCATGAAGTACACGAAGAAGTATGGACTGCCTTTGAGCGTTTATCTCGATCGTCACACAACGTATAAATCCCCCAAGAAAGAAGAATCAGACGAAGAGTACCTGAGCCAGTTTGAGCGGGCAATGGCGGAGTTGCAGGTTGAAGTAATCCATGCCTATTCGCCACAAGCAAAAGGCAGAGTCGAGAGGCTGTTTGGAACGCTTCAGGACCGCCTGGTCAAGGAGATGCGCTTAAAGGGGATTAAGAGTATCGAAGAAGCCAATGTGTTCCTGGAGACGTATCTCCCTGTGTATAACAACAGATTCTCAGTAGAACCTAAAGAAAAGGCGGATGTCCATCGTTCGATAAAGGGGCTGAACCTCAAAAGCATATTATCTGTCAAAACAGAACGAAAACTGAATAACGACTGGACCGTTGCTTATGGATCAAAGTTCTATCAGATCGAGGAGAAGATCAAGGCCTCTGAAGTGATTGTCGAGGAGAGACTCGATGGGACAATGGTCATTACGCATAACGAGGTCTCACTGAAATACACAGAACTGCCACAGCGACCTGAAAAACAGAAAAAAGTGCATATACCCAAGAAGAAATCCAAGCGTACACTACCGGCCGACCATCCCTGGCGGAAAATGAAAAACAGACCTTGGTCTCGCAGCACGTGGGCTCTTGCCAGAAGTGGATGAACATCGATCACCGATAACCACAAAACGAACGCCTTTTAAAGGAGCTGATCAGGTACAATGAAAACCGGACATTTCTAATTTGGTAAGAAGCGGACATTTCTAATTTGGCGTAACAGGCTCCGCGCCGGACATTGACAAATAAAGAGCGGGTGGCGTACATTAATATGATAAAATGTAAGTGTGCGCTAACATTATGCCAGGGAAGACCGCTCGCGGCGTTTCTTCCGCGAGTTTACTTATTCATATCCGGCCTGCCCCGGCAGGCCCGGGGGCATTGACCACACTCATGTTCATCGGCTATGAACTGAATATGTACGCCTTTGCCGGAGTGATAACGCTTATGCTCATGACGCTGTACATCACCCCTGTTGTTTATTACTATAGGGACAGGCTGCACACCTGGACTGCCAGGCCCCTTACGATCGGAAGATATAAGAATGCGGAGGTGTAACATGAAAAGGATACTAGTATCCGTCTTGCTGCTTGGACTGAGCATCCCGTGCGCCGCAGGCGCCCAGGAGATCATAAAGAAAGGGGAACTCCTGACGCTCGACCGGGCAATCTCGATCGCCGCTGAACGGCACCCGAACATTATCGCGTCCAGGAATTCGGTAGACGCAGCCCAAAGCAGGGTCGGGCAGGCCCGGGCGAACTATTACCCCCAGCTGGATATGTCCGCCGGATACAGCAGGGTAAAACCTGCGTCAGCCTCGCAGGCCTTCAATGCCGGCAGCAGCTCATTCAATCAGTATGTGGCGAGTCTTTCCCTGAGCCAGAACATCTACGACTTCGGCACGACAAAGACCCAGGTCGACATCCAGAGCTTCAACCTCGAGGCCTCCAGGGACGACCTCGGCAGCACGACCGATACGATAATCTTTAATGTCAAACAGGCGTATTTCAATGTCCTGAAGACCAGGAGGACCAGGGATGTGGCAGAAGAAACAGTCAGCCAGTTTGTGAAGCACCTTGACCAGGCGAAGGGGTTCTATGAAGTGGGGACCAAGCCGAAATTCGATGTGACCAAGGCGGAGGTGGACCTGAGCACTGCTAAACTGAACCTAATAAGGGCCGAAAATGCACAGCGGGTAGCGATCACCTCCCTGAACAATGCCCTCGGAATCCAGGACGCACCGGAATATATGGTCGAGGACAATCTCTCCTTCCAGAAATATGCGATCACCTTCGGCGAGGCTATCGAAAGAGCGTATGCTAACAGGCCGGACCTCAAGGCTGTCGTATCCCGGAGAATAGCCGCGGAAAAGGCGGTCGCACTGGCCGAAAAAGGCTACTACCCCTTCCTGACCGGCAACGCCGGATACAGCAGGACGGGCGAGAGCTTTCCCCTCCAGAACAGCTGGAGTGTCGGCGCGACGCTTTCCTTCCCGATCTTCAGCGGCTACCTCACAAAGAACCAGGTTGCGGAGGCCAGGGCGAACCTGGAGGTCGCAAAGGCAAACGAAGAGGCCTTCCGCCAGAACATTTTTCTTGAGGTGAAGCAGGATTATCTCGGCCTCGGCGAGGCGGAGGAGCGAGTGGCGAACACAGAACTGACGGTGAAACAGGCGACGGAGAACCTCGATATCGCAAACGGCAGGTACGCGGCAGGGGTCGGCAATCCGATCGAGGTGACCGACGCCGAGGTCTCTCTCAGCAATGCCAAAACCGAGTATATCGGGGCTCTCTACGATTACCGGGTCAGCCGGGCAAGCATCGAAAAAGCGCTGGGCCTGAGATAGCATGGGCACCCGCTGAATGTGCTAGAATGAACAATGCAGATATCTGACGTCCTGAGGCGGTTCAACAACCCGAAGACCTTGAAAGCGGTCAATATCTGCCTGGCCCTGCTCCTTGCATTGTCCGGCCTGCTGCTCGTCCGCGATATCGTTTCGGTGGCGGCCCGCAACCGGGTGAAGGCCGCAACCGGCCTGCCAAAAACCGTCCTGCCGGCCAGGTACACGCTGAGGGACTATGCCCTGATACTCGCGAGCAATCCCTTCGGATTTCCGGCGGGTGAACTGAAACCGATCACCGCATCTTCCCCGGGCACCGGTCCTGCAGTATCCCGCACCGACATTACGCTTATAGGAACTGTCGCCGGCCGCAGTGATCTCAGCTATGCGATAATGTCCGACAAGACCGGGCTGCAGGACGTATTCAGGATCGGCGCGGATGTCTTCGGCCTCGGCAAGCTCTCCCGGATAGAAAAAACAAAGGTGTTTATCGGGACCAGGGGGAAAGAGATCGAGATAGCCCTCAAGGACATCGCCGACATCCGTGAAATAAAGAATCCCGTTCCCCGCTCTCCGCTCTCCCCCGCCTCCTTCGGCAAAAGGGTGGGTGAATCGACATACGAGGTCGATCCTGAGCGGATACAGCAGGCGATAAACAAGCCCGACCATATCCTGACCGACGCCAGGTTTATCCCGAACATCGTTGACGGAAAGCAGCAGGGCTTTGTGCTGCGCGAGGTGAGATCCGGCGGCATTTACAGCAGCCTAGGACTGCAGAACGGTGATATCCTGCTGAGAATCAATGAATTCACGATCTCCAGCCCGGAGGCGGCCCTCCAGGCCTTCACCGCCCTGAGGGGCATAGACAGGGCGCAACTCGATATCGTAAGGAACAACGCGCCGATGAGCATGACCTATCAGATCCGGTAAACGCGCCGGAGAACTGCGGGTCTGCTTTTTGAGGCATATTGACCTGAAGGGATATAGTTAATATACTAACAACATGAAAATTACAAGATCTATTGCCCTCAGTAACCGCACCTTCAGCGTCCTCGCTCTTTTTTTCATCCTTGTGTTTCTGTGTGGCTCTCTTCCGGCCTTTGCGGCTTCGGACACGGAGCCCCACGCAGACGTGAAGAAACCCGTAGCAAAGTCCGGCAAGGTCACCTTCAACTTCGTCGACGTCGAGCTTTCTGCGGTCGCAAAATTCATCAGCGAAATCACCGGCAAGAACTTCATCTTTGACGATCGCGTAAAGGGCAAGATCACGATCATCGCGCCTTCGAAGCTCTCCTCCGACGACGCCTATAACCTCTTCACCTCGGTGCTTGAACTCAAGGGCTTTACGGTCGTCCCCTCCGGGGTGGACGCCTATAAGATAATCCCCTCTGTAGAGGCGAAACAGCGCGGGCTGAAGATATCGACGGAGGGGCCGTTGCCGAACGAAGAGTACATCGCGCGGCTTATCAGCCTGAAGTACGTATCCGCTGATGACGCCCTTAAATTCTTCCAGCCGCTTATCTCGAAGGACGGCCACATCTCGATATTCGGGCCGGGCAACCTCCTGCTGGTCATCGACTCGGGCCTGAATATCGACAAGGTGCTGTCTCTCGTGGACCTGGTCGACAAACCCTCCGTAACCGACATGCCGGATGTCATCCCTCTGAAATATGCGAACGCTGATTCAGTGATGAAGATCCTCAATGACGGTTTCGGCAGGGCCCGCGCGCGCATCGCGCCTGGCCAGATGAGTATTGACAGCGCCCTGGCAATGAGCGACCAGAGGCTGAACGCCGTCATTCTCACGGGGGACAGGAGCGGCAGGGAGGCGATGAAGGTCCTGATCGGCATGATCGACAAGCCCTCGCCCGAGGCACAGGGAAGGATCAATGTCTACTTCCTCGAAAACGCGGATGCGACCGAACTGGCGAAGGTCCTGGAGGGGATGATCAGAGGCCTGCAAAACGCAAGGCCGGCAGCGCCCGGCGCTCCTGCTGCGCAGGCAAGCCCTTTTGAATCCGCGGGCGGCATCACGATAACCCCGGACAAGGCGACGAACGCGATCGTGGTCATGGCCTCTCCTGCTGATTACCAGAACATAGCCGCGATGCTCAAGCAGCTCGACCGCAGGAGAAAGCAGGTCTACGTAGAAGCGATGATCGTTGAGGCGTCGATCAGCAAACTGCTCGACGCAGGGACGAAATGGAGGGCCACCGCCACACAGGGAGGGAACCCGGTCGTCATCGGAGGGGTCGGCCAGATCGACAGTTCCGCTCTTTCGTCGATACTGTCGGGCCTCGCAGGCTTCACCATGGGCGGCATGGGCAATTTCCTTAACATCCCCGTAACCTCCACAGTGAATGGTGCGACACAGACAACGAACCTCAGTGTCCCGGGCTTCGCCGCCCTTTTCAGCCTCAGTGAATTCAGGGACAGCATCAATGTACTCTCGACCCCTCAGTTGCTGACCTCCGACAACAAAGAGGCCGAGATCGTAGTCGGCGAGAATGTGCCGTTCATCGGGAAGAGGGAGCGTGACCTCACCACAACGGGTACCGTGATGGACTCTATCGAAAGAAAAGACGTCGGCATCACGCTGAGGCTCACCCCCCAGATCACCGAGGGAGACTATGTCAAGCTAGATATCTACCAGGAGATCTCGGCCCTCCAGCAGGGCTCTGAAACTATCCTGACCACTATCGGACCCACGACGACAAAGCGTTCCACCAAGACATCCGTCGTCGTGAAGGACAACAGCACCGTTGTTATCGGCGGACTCATGCAGGAAAAAGACGAGGTCAACGTCACCAAGATCCCTTTCCTGGGCGATATCCCGGTCCTCGGGTACATCTTCAAGCAAAAGTCGGTTAACAAGGAAAAAACGAACCTGCTCATCTTCCTGACACCGCATATCGTCAAGGAGGCGGCGAGCCTCTCCGCAATCACCTCGGGAAAGAAGAGGGAGTTCGCTGTCAAGCAGAACCGTTATGTCGAGGGTGAGCTGTTCGTCACCTTCAGGCAAGACACCGGGAATGAAAAAGCAGCGGCTGTCATCGCCTCGAAGGGCGCTTCGGTCATAGCCAGCGCCCATCACGGCTTCACCTACAGGATCACACTGAGGGCAAAGCAGTCGGTCGAAGAAGGCCTTGCGGAGTTCAGGGCGCTTCCGGAGATCGAAACTGCTGAGCCGGTCTACGACACGGATTTCAAATAATCTCCGATGGAGACCCTCGAGACCATAAGAGACGAGGATGTCGACCATGCCCTCGTCGTGGAAGTCCCTCTTCCGTTCGCTAAGGGCAACCTGCTCATGCCGCTAACGCGGCAGGAGGGGTGTCTCAGGGCGGCGGTCGCCGATGACAGGGGATTGCTGGCGCTGCGTGAACTCTCCGCACACCTCGGCCTCAAGCCCTCGGCCGTGCATTCTCCTGCCGGGGTCGTGATCGACGCGATCAACCGGTTCTACGGCCAGGTCGGCTCGGCCGAAGAGGTGATGGACAACATCACAGGTGAAGACCTCACCTCTGTCGCCACGGAGTTCGAAAAACCGAAGGACATCCTCGAGCTGACCGAAGACGCCCCTATCATCAGGCTGCTGAACGCGATCCTGCAGCAGGCGGTCAAGGAGCGGGCAAGCGATATCCATATCGAACCGTACGAAAAAGAACTCGACATCCGGATGAGGGTGGACGGCATGCTGCACCGGGTGCTGACACCTCCCAAGATCATCCAGGACGCGCTGATCAGCAGGATCAAGATCATGTCGAACCTCGACATCGCAGAAAAGAGGCTGCCCCAGGACGGCCGTATCAGGCTGCTGATCGGCGGAAGGGACGTCGACATCCGGGTATCGATCATCCCCACCACCTTCGGTGAGAGGGCGGTGCTCAGACTGCTCGACCGCAGACAGGGGCTGATAGGGCTGTGGGAAGTGGGGCTGGACAAAGACGATGTTGCGGCGCTCGAAGACCAGCTCACCAGGACGAGCGGAATCATCCTTGTAACCGGACCTACAGGCAGCGGCAAAACGACCACCCTGTACGGGGCCCTGAACCGCGTCCATACCGTCGACAAAAACATCATCACCGTTGAAGACCCGGTCGAATATCAACTCAAGGGCGTCGGCCAGATCCATGTCAACCCGAAGATCGGGCTGACCTTTGCCTCGGGCCTCCGGTCGATCCTCAGACAGGACCCCGACATCATCATGGTCGGGGAAATCAGGGATGTCGAGACGGCCGAGATCGCGATCCAGGCATCCCTTACCGGCCATCTGGTGCTCAGCACCCTGCATACGAACGATGCCCCGTCGGCGATCGTCAGGCTGATCGATATGGGGGTAGAACCGTTCCTCGTCGCCTCATCGCTGGTCAGCGTCCTGGCGCAGCGCCTGGTCAGGGTCATCTGCCCTTCATGCAAGCAGTCGTATGAAGCCTCCGAGACGGAGCGGTCGTATTTCGACGCCCCGATGCTGGCGGCGCACAAGGGGCCTCTTCTGCTGTACCGGGGAGCCGGTTGCGACAAATGCGGCGGGAAGGGATATCTCGGCAGGATAGGGATATTCGAACTCCTTCTGCTGGACGAGAAGATCCGGCAGCAGATCACCGAGAGACCGGATGCCCAGAAACTGAAAAATGCGGCAATGGCAAAGGGCATGCAGACGCTGCGGTCGGACGGTTTTGAGAAGGTCCTCCGCGGCATTACGACTGTAGAAGAAGTCCTCAGGGTCACCCAGAAGGACCTTGTTGAATCCTGATCCTTATCACTACCGTTCCTCAGGGCGTATGCACAATGCCTCAATTTGACTATACAGGCTATAAACCGGACGGCTCCGGCGCCTCAGGCACGATCGAGGCGGACGGCCTGCAGGATGCCGCGGCAACCGTCAGAACCCTTGGGATCTATCCGAGGGAGATCCGGACCCATGAGGAGAAGACAGCCTGGAAGGTGAAATCCAATGACGCCGTCCTCCTCCCTGCGGTCACCCGGCAACTCTCGACTCTCATCGCAGCGGGGGTGCCGCTTCTTGAGGCGCTGAAGTCCCTTTCTGATGAAAACACCGGTTTCTGGAAGGGCATGCTGATCAATATCCGCGAGCACATCGCGGGCGGCGCAAGCTTCTCACGCGCGCTGGAGGCTGAAAAGAAGATCTTTCCAGAATTTTATGTGCATATGGTCGCCGCCGGAGAGCAGAGCGGAAGGCTCGGCAGCGTCCTTGACAATCTCGCCATTTTCCTCGAAAAACAGGATGCAATGAAGTCGAAGATCCGGACCGCTATGATCTATCCCCTTTTCATGAGCGGGATCGGTTTTGTGGTCCTTTCCTTTCTTTTTATGTTTGTGCTGCCCAAGATCGTCAGGATCTTCGAAAACACCAAGAGCGCCCTGCCGCTCATCACGCGCATATTGATCGCTATAAGCTGGGTTTTCGTCAATTATTGGTGGCTGCTTTTAATGCTCGCCGCAGGCCTTTTCTTCGGGTTCAGGAAGTTCAGGGAGAAGAACCCTTACGCAATCGACAGGATAAAGCTCAGGCTCCCCGGGGGTCTCCTCCAGAGCCTCTATTTCGGCCGTTTTGCCCGGACCACGGGATTTCTCGTCTCCGGAGGGCTGCCGCTGCTCCGCTCTCTCGAACTCTCCGCAAAGGCTGTCGGCAACAAGGTGCTTCAGGACAGAATCATGGCCGCAGCCTCGATGGTCGCAGAGGGGTCACGCCTTTCAGCCGCCCTTTCGGGCTTCCCTTCGGTGCTCCTGCAGCTGATCGCCACGGGGGAGAAGAGCGGGACACTTGCGGAGGTGCTGGGCCGTGCGGCAGAAAGTTACGAGGCGGATTTCGAGAGGAGGGTCCAGAAGGCGCTGTCCCTCCTCGAGCCGGCGATGATATTACTGATGGGACTGATCGTGGGCTTCATCGTCCTGGCTGTGCTGCTGCCAATGTTCCAGCTTAACCAGTTGGTGAAATAAGTGCATATAAAAAGATATATCCTCCTTGCGTCCCTTCTGCTTCTTATCACGCAGGGGGTCTCCGCCGCAGCCATCGACCGCTCCGCCATTAACGGGCAGGTCGGTGATCTCTTCGGGAGAAATGCGCTCTACCGGCAGGCAGAGGGAACCGCCCCCCGGCCCCTGTACAAATCCGGGACCCCGGTCGCCCTGGCAGCGAAGATGTACCCCGATTCCCTGGCCCCTGAGAACCGCTTCATCCTCAGGAGACCGACCGACAGCGGAGATCCCGATTTCTATGGCGCGGGGGTTGTCGTCCTGACGTACGACAGCGCGGGAGGGCATTTCAAGATCCACTACACGGAGGACCCAGGCAGCGGCAATGCGGTAGCCGGATCGGACGGCACACCTGCAACGATACCGCAGTTCGTCATTGATACGGCCACCGCCTTTGAGAACGCCTATGCCCATATCCTCGGTCTGGGCTACCCTGCACTCCCGGGCGACGGAACGAAGGGCGGGGACAGCAGGTTCGACGTCTATCTAGTCAACATCCCCGGGACCTACGGATATACCTCTTTTGACGACGTGCCTGCAGACGCATACATCGTGATGGACAACGACTTTGCCGATACGCCGCAGAACCTCGACCCCGGCGGAAAGCAGCGCGGAGACATCAAGGTGACGGCAGCCCATGAGCTTTTCCACGCCTTCCAGTTTCAGTTGTCCACCGACATCGCCCGCAGCGGCTGGTGGATGGAGGCGTCTTCCACCTGGATGGAAGACGAAGTCTATCCCGAGGTAAAGGACTATCTGAATTATATCGGCTACAGGTACAGTGACACGAACGACAACGGGCAGTGGGACCCGGGAGAACCGTATTATGACATCTTCGGCAATGTGGCCGGCTCCCTGG
This sequence comes from Nitrospirota bacterium, assembly GCA_021814475.1. GTDB lineage: Bacteria > Nitrospirota > Thermodesulfovibrionia > Thermodesulfovibrionales > UBA6898 > PALSA-1316. The sequence goes on along the minus strand of JAKAIE010000021.1, from coordinate 29,967 downwards.
CCCGGCCCTCACGCTGGTTCGACCGGCCGGACACCCCCCTGGACACCTATAACGGAATCTACGAATACGGCAGCACAATATGGGTAAAATATCTCTCCGAAAACCATGGCAGGGACTTCGTCAGGAATGTCTGGGCGCGCGTCTCCGATGCCCATACTGCATTTCAGGCGATATCCGATGCCCTTTCTTCCGCGAACCTCTCCGTGGGGTCGGCCCTCAGGGATTTCAGGGAGAAGGTAGCTACGCTTGACTTCGCCGACAGGGCATACTATCCCCTGGTCAGACGCGCGGGCAGTGTCAGCAGCCTTCCGCAGACACTCTCCGGGAGCCTCGACCATCTCGCCGCCCTCTACTATGAGGTCAAGGCTGATTCGACCGCAAAACCACTGACCTTCAGTTTCCGGAATATGAACTCCGGCGCGCTGACCGCGGTCCTCCTGATGAAAAAAAGCGACGGCACGGTCGAGCGCTCTGACCTCGTGCTAGACAGCCCCGCCTTTGTGAAGAGTGTGTCCGATTTCGGAGGACAATATGTCCGGGCCACCTTGGTTCTGCTGAATACGTCCGAGACTTCGGACGGCCAGGTCTTTACAGTCGGCATATCGAACGAGGCTGCCGCGCCCCCTGCAACCACCGGAGGCGGGGGCGGCGGCTGCTTTATCGCGACCGCGGCATTCGGCTCCAGCCTGGAGCCGGAAGTCATGGTGCTCCGGAGATTCAGGGACGTCTGGCTCCTGACCAACCCTCCGGGAAGGGAATTCGTCCGCCTCTATTACAGATACTCGCCCCCTGTTGCGGATTATATACGCGGGCATGAGCGCCTGAGGACCACGACGCGGATGTTTTTGTATCCGGTGGTCTACGCCATAGAATATCCGTATGCCCTGATTCTTATTCTTGGGGCGCTGACTTTTGTTACAATTATTATACGGAAGAAAAAAACAGCCGGAAACGCACGGAGGTAAGATGAGCAACAAATACAGCCGGAATTCAGGTTTTACGCTCCTGGAGATTATCGTCGTCGTCTTTATCCTGAGTCTTCTCGCCGCCATCGTCGCCCCGAAGATCATGGGACGCACGGATGACGCCAAGATCGCTGACGCAAAGGTGCAGATCAGAAATCTCGAAACAGCCCTGAAGCTCTTCAAGATGGACAGCGGGTTCTATCCCGATACGCAGCAGGGACTGGATGCGCTTGTCGCAAAACCGACCACTGGCAGGATCCCGAACAAATACAGGGACGAGGGATATCTGGAGCAGAAGAAGATTCCGCTCGACCCCTGGGGCAATCAGTACCTTTATGTCTCTCCCGGGGTGCACGGTGATTACGATATCATCTGCTATGGGGCTGATGGCAAGGAGGGCGGCAGCGGAAAGGATGCTGATATCACCAGCTGGGATATGCAGTAAGAGAAGCGGGCGGTCAGGCTTCACCCTTCTTGAGATTGTCGTCGTCATATTCATCATCTCCCTGTTCGCCGCGGTCGTGCTGCCTTCCTTTACAGGGATCGGGGCCGACGGCCTGAAGACAGAGGCCAGGAAACTCGCCTCTCTTCTCCGCTACCTCAACGACAGCGCTACCTATAACAAGCAGACCTACACCCTCACCTTCGACTTCCATGAGAAGACGATGTCATGGGAAGGACCAGATGGCTCCAGGTCACAGGATCTCGGGAAGATCACCTCTGTCTTTCTGCCGTCAAAGGGCGTGGTGCGCGAGGGGCAGCTTTCGGTCAAATTCGGCCCTCTAGGGCTGAGAGAGAATATAGAGATCACCCTGGACAACAAAGACAGGCAGGAGATGAAGGTCGGCATGAATTCCCTGAGCGGCAGGGTCAAAATCACCAGCAACGAGGCCGGCAATGGACCGTGAGCAACGGGGAGACAGCGGATTCACGCTCCTGGAGATCATGATCGCGCTGGCGATCGTAAGCGGACTGCTCGTCACGCTGATCTACACGCTCAACTATAACCTGGGCATCGCCCAGCGGCATGAGTTCGTCACCGTCGCCACAATCCTCGGACGAAACAAACTCACAGAACTGAAGGATACCCCGGTCAGCTCTGAAGGAAACTTTCCTGACCCGAATGCGGATTACCGCTTCAGGGCCGAGGTAAAACCTTTTACCTTTCCCGGTATTTCCGAGATTTCGGTTACCGTAACGTCCGGCACCGAAGAACTAAAACTTTCGAGGCTCGTCGAGACAAAGCAATGATAAGGATCAGAACCGACATAAGAGGGTTCACCCTTCTTGAGCTGCTCTTGTCCATCCTGATGCTCACCATAATCCTCGGCGCGATATACAGCACTTTTTTTCTCTCCCACAAAGCGGTCGACGGCATCAACGACTCGCTGCTGAGACTCCAGGAATCGCGGATGATGCTCGATGTGCTGGCCAGGGAGGTGGAGTCATCCGTGTATGACGGTTCAAGGCAAAAGTCCGTTCTGAAGATCGAGGACCGGGATATTTACGGCAAACAGGCTTCACGCTTCGCCTTCACCACACTGTCCCTGCTGCGTCCCGGAATGTCGCTGCTTCAGTACAATGTCGAAGAACATGACGGGAAACTCGTCCTATACAAGACGCTACTCGATCCGTACAGGAATTACACGGAGACCGAGGCGCCGAAACCGGTCGCACTTCTGGAGGATATCGATTCATTCACCGTCGAGTGCAAAAACGGAACAGACTGGGTAAAGACCTGGGATACGGCAGAGACAAAGAAGGCGCCGGACGAGATCCGCATCACCCTCGCCTTCAAGGTCAGGGACAAGCCGATTACCCTGTACGAGACGATGAAGCCGAAGATCGGAAAACCGCTGTGAGGCATCGGCCATGAAGAGAATGGACAACCGCGGAATCGCCCTCGTCCTGACCCTGATGGTGGTAGCGATCATCACAGCGATGGTGGTCGAATTCGCCTACGGGGTGTATGTCAGCACGAACGCCCTTCACAACTGGAAGACCTCTCAGCAGCTTTCCCTGGCGGCCCGCTCGGCAACGGAACTCGGCGCGCGTCTTGTCGCGGAAAAGTACGCCGGCAAGGCGGCCGTGCTCGGCCCGCTTGAGATCTCCCAGAAGATCCCCTTTGACGAACTCGAAGGGACGATCACCGTCCGCATAGAAGATGAAAATGCCCGTTTCAACATCAGGAATATCGGGGTTACCGCGATCATACAGGACCGGGCAGCATATGATGCTTTCGGCAGGCTGCTGGAAGCCCTGAATCTGAATCCGGAGATTGCCGACAGGCTCGTCGACTGGGTAGATGCGGACAGCATTCCGAACAGATCGGACATTGCGGATGTGGAAATGAGTGCGAAAAATGCGCCCCTCGACAGCATCGACGAACTCCTCAGCATACCGGGAATCGATCAGGAGACGTTCGACCGTCTCAAGCCTTATGTTACAATATACGGGAGCAACCAAATCAATCTCAACAACGCTGAGGTGCCGGTATTAATGTCTTTGCACGAGAACATAGACAAGGGGATGGCCGAAAACATCACACGCTACAGACAGATAACGCCCTTCCAGAGTCCAATGGACCTGCAGAAGGTCGGCGGAGTCCCCCAGAATCTCAGCACCGCGCTGGCCGGCTCAGCCATCGCCTCCAACACATTCCGGATCGTCGCGACCGCGACCTCCGGCGACATGAAGAGGATCATCGAGAGCGTAATGGACATCAGCGGATCGACGAGAACAGTCAGGTACTGGAGGGAATATTAGCGGGATGGGGAACGTGATCTTCTTCGACCTGAGGCCGGAATCCCTGTCCGTATGCGAGATAGACAGGGATAAAAAGACGATCGTTTCGACTGATTCCTTCCCTGTCCCTGAAGGTGAGATCCTTCCTCCTGAACTGAACAGGACCTTCGACAGCCGTGAGTGCTATCTCGGTCTTCCGATGAGCATGCTGAACTTCCGCATCCTCGAAATGCCCTTTTCCGATCCGAAAAAGATCCGGGAACTCCTCCCACTGGAACTCGACGGACTCATCATGAACGGCGCATCCTCCGTGGTCTTCGACGCCCGCGTCATCGGCGGGCAGGAGGGCGGCTACCGGATATTCGCTGCCTATGTCGTCAAAAACACCCTCAGGAAGGTCCTGGATTTCCTGCGCAGGCACGGGGCCGATCCGAAATTCGCCTTTTCCCCCGGGCTGGCGGACCTGCTTTCCCGGAGCGGAGAAGCCGATTTCGCCGAAAGACTCCTTTCACCCCCGGCCCTCACTGACGAATCCCTGCTGCGTCTCGCCCTCCTGGAGATCGCGCAGCCGTCCTTCAATTTCAGAAGGGCCGAGTTCGCCTATACGGTCGATGACGCAAAACAGAAGAAAACGCTGCGGACTGCAGCAGTCCTCGCCGGCCTTGTCGCCCTCGTGTTTCTTGCCGACATGGCAGTCCTGGCCTTCTCCCTCCGGCGCGACAACAGCGCTCTCAGGGAGGGGCTCCGGAATACCTATGTCAGGGTATTCCCGGATGACAGGAAGATCGCGGACGAAGTCTATCAGATGAAGGCCCACCTGAAGGAACTCAAGGAGAAGGAGACCTCGTTCATCGGCATCTCCCCGCTGCAGGTCATGCGGAACCTGGCCCAGGTCGTCAAGCCGGGCACCTTGTTCACCGAGGTGACCGCGGAGAGCAGCCTGATAACGCTCAAGGGCGAATGTCCTTCGCTCGGCGATGCGCAGAAGGTCGAGAAGGATCTTGAGGAGTACTTCACCGGGGTCAACATCATGGACACAAAGCCCTCCGGACAGGGCCGCACACAGTTCACCATCACGGCACAGGGGATGAAATGATCCGGCTCAGGGCCGATCGAAGAGTCTTTGCCGCCGCGGCAATTGCGGTGATTCTCTGTCTCTGCCTGTTCCTTGCAGGCACGGTCCGCTCACTCAGGACTGAAAACGCCGCCCTCAGATCGAAACAGAAAGATCTGACCTTGTTGGCTGACGAGACCCAAAAACTCAAGCTGAAGATCGCGGCAACCGAGGCTCGGAAATCTCTCTCGAAGGTCGACGGCGTGGTCCTTGCGGTCGACGAGGTCGTAAAATCTCTCGGGGTCGGGCAGAAGGTGAAGTCGGTGAAGCCGACCGGGACGAGGGACAGGCAGTACGCGGTCGAGGAAGAGGCAGAGGTCCAGTTCGAGAAGCTCAGCATGAACGAGGTCGTAAACATACTGTACCGGCTGGAAAACGCGCCGATGATACTTTCGATAAAAAAAGCGACGCTCAAACCCTCCTTCGACAGCCCCTCCCTCCTGAACGTATCCTGCACCATCAGCCTGATAAAACCCAAGTGAAATATCTTCTCGCGTCTGCCGCGGTTCTCATCCTCATGGCCGTCGGCGTATGGATGATCGCCATACCCGAGGAGGTCATTCTCAATATTATAGGCGCCTCGGTCAGCGGCAGCGGGATGCGCGTCGAATGCGCCGGTTTCAGAAAGGACCCTTTCTTCGGATTCCGTGCAGACGGCCTCTCGCTCAGGAAGGGCGAAAGGGAACTGATCGCGGCGGGCAACCTCTCCGGACGCATCAACGTCCTTTCCCTCGTGAGACTCAGGCTTCCCCTCACCTTCTCCGGCAGGATCGGAAACGGCACGATCAGCGGCACCGCTGAACTCCTCCGGAAGGACCATGAACTGGCGCTGACCGTCAAGGACGTGAATACGGATGCAGTCCCGTTTGTCGGCCTGTTCGGCATAAAGGGGAACGCCGTCCTCACCGGCAGCATGCTCCTGAGGAACGGTCACGGGGGAATCAGGTTCGACCTGAAGGACCTGAAGGATATGAACGGCAGCTTCGGGACCGTCTCCATCCCTTTGGGCGATTTCAGGAGCGGCCAGGGGGCTCTCGAGGTCAGCTCAGACAGGGTCAGGATCACCTCCTTTACCCTGGAGGGGCCGGACATCTATGCCAGGGTGAAGGGCGATGCGGCAGACGGCAGGCTGAACCTGACGCTGGAGGTGATGCCTGAAAAAGCGTTCATCGACAGGAACCTCATGCTCGGACTGCTGGAGCGTTATCAGGTTTCCCCAGGACATTACGTCATCCCGCTGACGAATCAGCTCTCCCTCTGAATGGAGAGCGTATTTACAATGAGCGGCAACATCGCATACAATAGGCGCTATTTCATGCGATATCGGGCATATAATGAAGAGCATGCAGTATTGTAGGGAAATCTTCCGGTCTCCCGTGACGGTCATCAGGAACCTCTACCACTTCCGGCATATCCTTTACCAGATGGTGCTCAGGGAGGTGAAGGGGAGGTTCGTGGGATCTGTCGGAGGACTGTTCTGGCATTTTATCCATCCTATCCTGATGGTGCTCATCTATCTGTTCGTCTTCGTGTATATATTCAAACTTCGCGTAGGCACAGGAGGGGGGACCGGCGCCTCCGCCGTATACCTGATGGCGGGGATCTTTCCATGGGTCATCATGGCCGACGGTCTGTCGCGCGGCACCTCGGCTCTCATCGAAAATGCAAATCTTATCCAGAAGACCTATTTCCCGACCGAGATCCTTACCGCCAAGGCGGTGATCGCGCCCTTCCTGAATTTCGGCATCGCCCTGCTGCTGCTGGCAGCGTTCAAGATCGCCGTCGACGGGTTCTGGGGCATCCTCCTCATACTGCCCTTCATCCTGCTGCTGCAGGTCTTTTTCACCCTGGGCATCGCCTTTTTCTTCGCCGCGTTTTCGGTCTTTTTCCGGGATGTCCTGCAGGTCGTCCAGATCATTGTCAGCATATGGGTCTATGTCACCCCGATCTTCTATCAGTCTTCGATGCTCCCGGCCTGGGCGGTAAATATCATGTATATCAACCCCCTCTTCCCTTTCACCTCCATATATCACTCCCTGTTCATCGACGGCACGGTCGGCCCGTGGCGTATGGTCGGCCTGTCCCTTGCATGGACAGGGACGTTTTATCTCCTCGGCTCGTTCATATTCCTGAAGCTGAAGGCCGAGTTCGCCGACTGGTTATGATAGCGATAGATGTCAAGGACGTCAGCAAGACATACAGGATCTATCGTTCTCCTGCTGACAGACTGAAGGAGATCATCTTCAGGAGGCCCTTCCATACGCCGTTTGCCGCTCTGGGTTCCGTCTCTTTCGCCGTGCCCCGGGGCACAACAGTCGGTATCATAGGGGAAAACGGCGCAGGCAAGAGCACCCTGTTAAAGATACTGGCCAGGACATTGAAGCCGTCGTCGGGAACGGTGTCAATGAGCGGCAGGATAGCCGCGCTTCTTGAACTCGGCGCCGGGTTCAACCCCGAGCTCACCGGAGATGAAAATATCTATCTCAACGCCTACCTCATGGGCCTGACGAAAGAGGAGATCGACGAAAGGAAGCAGCGGATCATCGACTTTTCCGAACTGGGGGATTCGATCTCAAGGCCGGTAAAGACGTATTCCTCCGGCATGTACATCCGGCTGGCGTTCTCTATCGCGACGAGCGTCAACCCGGATATCCTTATCATCGACGAGGCCCTCTCCGTCGGTGATCAGCATTTCCAGAAGAAATGCATTGACCGGATGGTCCAGTTCAAGGAGGACGGCAAGACGATCGTCTTCTGCTCTCACAGTCTGTATCATGTCCAGGAGCTCTGCAAAACGACTCTCTGGATCGATCGCGGGACCATGCGGATGATGGGCAAAACAGGCGAGGTCACTACGGCCTACCAGAATTACATGCGGGGGAAGGACTCGGTAGCGATCGACGCTGGAGAGAGCGCCCCCGACGCCCCCGTCAGGATAAAAACGCTCCGCCTCCTCGACAACGATGATCAGGAGATCACCTCGGTACATGCATTCGAGGATCTGCACATATATGCGGAGATTGAGGCCAGCAGGCCGACGCAAGGACATGTCGCCTTTGCCCTCATGAGAAATGACGACGAGGTCTGTTATGCGACAATGACCCTTTTCGACGGGTATGACCCGGTCACGTTTACGGATGGCATGAAGCTGAAGATTCATATACCCAGGTTCAATCTGCTGAATGGGCTTTACTATTTCAGGATCGCCCTTGAGGATGACACAGGCCTGCTCCCTTACCATATAATGTCATCCCCCATGATATCGGTCCTCAACCAGAGACGAGAACTCGGCATCTTTTATATGGAGCACCGGTGGGAGCTCTAGCCCGCCGGCGGCAGGCCTTCATCGCGGCGGAATTCACTGCCCGTGTATAAGCCCTGCCTGTATGCCAACTACAGGGTTATCACCCCACTGATAAGCCGGGTGCAGCCGCCCCTTGCATACAGACTTCTGAATTCGACGGGAGGCATCGGGAAACCCCTCAGCCATCATACTTCATATCTTTTCGATTATCCGGCGGCAGAGGTCGGGATCGAAGCGGTCATGAAGTACCTGAAGCTCGATAGAGCAGGGGCCATTGCTGTCATCAGGAAATTTTACCTCCTCGAAACACGCCTCCACCTGGAAAATCTCTGGCTTTCAAAAGGACAGGAGGCAAATCTGGAAGGGATTATCGACATGCAGGCAATGAGGAAGATAGCGGCTATGATCACCCGAAACGGGCCGATGATCCTTCTTTCCGGCCACACGACCTATTACTTCATGATCCTCTGGGCATTGAAGGCGCTCGGCCATAAAACGGCCTTCATGATGGTCAACCCCCGGTCCGCAATAAGAGATAATGCAATCATGCAGAGAAGCCTGATCCTGAGTGCGGACGCCCTCTCCGGCATTATGCCTGTATTGTTCACCAACGAAGGCGGAACGGTCCGGAAGGGCATCGACCTGCTGAAAAGCGGTCACACGATATTGATGCTCCTGGACATCCCCGGATACCGGAATCGCGGCATTAAGATTGACCTGTTCGATAATGAGTTCTGGATTCCGACCGGATGCCTGCGGATCCGGGAAGAAGCCTCGGTTCCTGCTGCATCGATCTTCTCGTATGCAGGGCGACCCGAAGCTCCCTATCGTATTTACTGCTCAGGGATCCGGGAACTGGCAGAGCCTCCCGATCTCCAGCACTGGGCCAACGAACTGGAGTCGGTCATCCGGCAGTCCCCGGGGTCATGGTTTGGGTGGTTTATCCTCAGGGACATGATATAAAAGATAAGTGTCCATTATAATAAAAAATGGGCGTTGAGACGGATTCAGGGACATTCGAGAGGTAACGCGCAGTGAGCGATAGTTTTTCCAATTTCTTCGGCAGAATTTATCCGACGTTCGATCACGCAAAACTCGTGGAGGCCTTCACTATCCTGCCGTCTGATAAGGTGCTCGACATCGGCGGCGGGCATAACCCGTTCTCCCGCGCCGATTATATCGTTGATTTTGACCTGTCCGAAGGGGATCACCGCGACGGGCAGAATATACCCGAGACGGTAAAGGACCGGTATATCAAGGCCGACATTCACTGTCTTCCCTTTGAAGACAAGTCCATCGACTTTATCTATTGCTCTCATGTCCTGGAGCATGTGAAGGATCCTGAGACCGCCTGCCGGGAGTTGATGAGGGTCGGCAAGAGGGGCTTCATTGAAACCCCGCGCAAGTGGACCGAGTTTTTTGCGGGCTATCCGTCTCACCAGTGGCTGATCGACGTCATTAATGAGGAACTCGTCTTTGAGCGCCGGCAGTTCATCGAGTCTCCGTATATGAATGCCCTCCTCCATGCCGTCTGGAAGTCGAAGAAACTGGAAATCAACGCGTTGCAGAGTTTTCTTAACATCTCCTGCGTCCAGTTTTTATGGAACGACAGATTCTCCTTCAGGGTTGTCGATTCCGGGGTGGACGCGTTCGATTATGCGAATCCCACGCATGCCGCCCTCTCCCATTATTATTTTGCGAAGTTCATCTTTGTCCTTGGCGCTCCTCTTGATCACGGCATCTTCCACGCCCGCAAGGCGGCTGCGATAGCTCCTGATGATGACAGATTCTCCCTGTTGCTCGCCGGTTATGCGCTTGAGATGGAAGACGCTCCTGCCTGGAGAAAGGTGCGGGGAGTCGTGCAGAGGCATGGTATCCTTTCAGCAGCCGATGTCCTTCTCCTGAAGTGCGGCTATAAAAGCACTTCAGCTGGAAAACTGCGCGCCTGGTTTGAGCAGAATGACTGAAGCGGACAAGCAGAGCCATATTGCGCCTGAAAGCAGCCCTGCACGTGAAAGCGTGGCTCCGCCGCATACCTTTTTCCTGGAACTGACAAACCATTGCAACCTGCGTTGTTCCATGTGTAATTTCCATAGCCCCCTTGTCGCCAGGGTTCGTGAAAAGGGCTTCATGGAAACACCCCTAGCCCTCAGACTGCTCGATGAAATCGCCGAACTGGCGCCCGCACGGCCCTGGATAGCCCTTCATGGGGCAGGCGAGCCGCTGCTGCATAAAGACCTGCCCGGCATCCTTCGCCACGGCTCATCCCTGGGACTGGATATCGGGTTTCTGACAAATGCGGTGCTTCTTGACCACGATATGACGGAAGAGATTCTGAAGACCGGCATCTCGTGGATCGGGTTCAGCATCGATGGCATAGACAGCGGCAAGTTCGAGAAATTCCGCTGCGGCGCTGAGTATGACCGCGTCGTACGGAACACACAGCATTTCCTCCATGAGGTGAAGCGCTCGGGGATCTCGGTCCGAACTATGGTCAATATGACACTGCAGGAGGAGATGAAAGAGGATGTCACCGCTTTTGTGAAATTCTGGATTGAACAGGTCGATCAGGTCTGTGTCTCTCCTTTCCGTCCTGTAGGGAGCCGGGACAATGCACTGACTGCCGAAATGCCGGTCATTGAGAGGGTACCGTGTTATATGCTCAGGCAGATGATGCTGATCTACTGGAACGGCAGGGTCGGTCTCTGTTGTGAAGACTGGTTTAATGACGGTCAGGCGGGAGATGCAACTATGTCCACGCTGAAGGAGATATGGAACGGAGACCGGTTTTCCGGGTACCGGGCCCTTCATGAGTCGGGCTCATACGGCCTGATGCCGCTCTGCGGGGACTGCAACTCCTGGTACAATGCGCTCCCCCTTTCGCATTACGATGAGCAGCTTCGCTGCACTGTAAAGAAGACGGCCTGGCAGTACTCCTATTCAAGGGGCCGAGACCTGTCCTGAGATGCAGTTTACCGTAAGGCCATACCGGTCCGGAGACGAAGCCGCCATCAACGACATGTTCAACGAGGTCTTCTCTCAGCAGAGAGATCTCGCCTCCTGGTTCTGGAAGTTCAGGGATAACCCCTATGGATCCTATTTCATCAGCCTTTGCGAGACTGAGGATGGAACGCTTGCGGCCCAATACGCGGGATACCCCGCTCTCTGCTGCATATTTGATCCGGCAACCCGCACCGCGAGGGAGTTTCTCACCCTGCAGCTCGGCGACAAGATGACGAGAAGGGAATTCAGGGCTGCGGGCTTCCGGCAGAATTCCCTCATGGCCAGGACCTACCGGCATTTCAGTGAGAAGTACGCAGATGGACAAATTCCCTTCTGCTATGGCTTTGTGACAGGGAGCAGCCGCAAGATCGGCAACCTGGTCCTCGGATACTCGGAGATTGAACCTATCCCGTTCAGGAGGCTTGTTCTCGATGGAAGGAAGGAAGTCTCGGGTCTCGTCAGGTTCAGTCGCAGAGTTAGTGGAATCTCCGTCAGGCCCTTTAATGCAGTCACGGCCGAGTGGACTGAATTCTTTTCTCAGGTGTTGCCCGATTACTCATGCCTTATCAGAAAGGATGAGACCTTTCTCCGTTGGAGATACTTTGAACGCCCTGACAGTAAATATCTGGCGCTCGCGGTCAGAAGATGGGGCCGGCTCGCTGGCTGGGCCGTTTTCGGCCGCCGGGGAGAAAAGTTGATCTGGGGTGACTGCCTGATCCGGAAAGGGGATATTGAAGGGGTGCGGGCCATTCTGGACTTTGTAACTGGCAGCAGCATCGCAGAGGGGGCACGCTCCATCGAATGCTGGTACCCGCCCCGTCCTGCCTGGTGGCACGAGATCCTTGTCAGCCTGGGATTTCAGATGGAGGCTGAGCCTGACAACCTCCATCTGACCCTGGGCATATGCAACGACCCTTCCCTGCCGGAACTGCTGAAGGGCAGGCTTTACTATTCGCTCGGTGACAGCGACCTTTTCTGACTATTTCTTCTGAGGGAGTGTCACCTTGTCCAGGTGCAGCTCAACGCCGTCCTCTTTAAAGGCCTCATCCATAAAGGCGTCGATCTTTGCCTTTCTCGAGGCTACCTTGATCTTCTCCCTAACCGCCTCTTTCACCTTTTCAAGCGGTGGAACGCCTGCCGGCTGTCTCTCTTCAACCTTGATGATATGGTAGCCGTAGTTTGTCTCGATAAGATCGCTGACCTGGCCCGGTTTCAGCGAAAAGGCGGCGTTTTCGAAGGCCGGGACCATCTTGCCCCGCGGGAAGAAGCCAAGGTCTCCGCCTTTGGCCTTGGATCCGTTATCATCCGAGTACTCCTCCGCAAGCTTGGCAAAATCCTCACCGGCCCTGATTCTGGCAAGAATGGACTCCGCCTTTTCTTTGGCCTTCCCGTTCGAGATCAGTGCCTCGGCCTCGGACGGCGCCTTTTCGAACCTGATGAGGATATGGCGTGCATGGACCATCTCGGGCACCTTGAAATCCTCAAGGTGGGCTTTATAGTACTGATCAATATCCTTGTCCGTCACGGCGATATCGTTGCCGATCGTCTTGAGCATCTCCTGCGCGAGAATCTCTTTTGTGAAATACTCGACCTGGGTCTGGATGGCGGGATCCTTGTCAAGACCCTTCTTCTTCGCCATATCCGCTACCGCGAGAACCTGTATCATCCGCTCAAGAATGATCCGCCTGTTCTGGAGGTTCTCGTCCAGAAATTTCTTCTTGTCAGGGGGATACGTGTCCACGAACTTGCTGTATGATTCGTTGGTGATAATCTTGCCGTTGATCTTCGCGACAATGTCGTCGTCCGCGCGGACGCTGACGGCAAACAGCAGAGATGCTGCAATAACTGCAAAGGCTGTCTTTCTCATCAATTCTTTTCAACCTCTCCGTGTGATAAAAAATATGGTGCGCACTGCACCGTTCCTATATCGACCTCATCGCCTCTCAGCTCAAGGCATCCTCGCGAAGGCAGATTGCCAGATAGGCAGCCGGCCCTGCGCTGCTGCAGTCATGCATCCTGGCGACGTGCTAGGGTGAAGACTGCAGCTGAAAGCCCGTCAGATACACTGTTGCGTTGCTCTCATTCGAAAACATCAGGTAATAATCCGATACGCGGGAAACCAGGCTTGAGTTCTGACTCACGATAATATTTTCACCCGCCCCGGATGACAGAAAGCCGGCCCATACCCGTGGAGACGTACTTGTAAAATAGGGGCTGCCCCAGGCTTTGCTGTTTCTGTACAGCGCGAGTACGTTACTGTAGGTAGTCAGGATCCCGCCGGTAGGATCTTCGCTGAGCATCATATGTATTTCCTGCTGTGTGTTGTTGGTGGAAAAATGCGCCTCCATGTTCGTGTTCGCCATGGGAACGGTCGACTTATAGAACATCTTCTGATTCGGTCCGATCGGTATATTATACTGGGTCTGATTTACGGTCAGAAGCTTCGGATTATCCCAGCTCGAGCCGTCGCAGAGACCGCAGCCCGTGCCGCCGCTGGACGTATAATTTGCGGTGACGTTTCTGTTTGCGCTCATTGTAACGTTGCAGGTCGATTGTGTGCCGGTACAGTCTCCGGTCCAGTTGCTGAACGTGTACCCTGCAACAGCAGGGGCGGTAACAGTCACGGAGGCGCCGGTGTTATACGAACGTGTCACCGGAGTCGTCCCGTTCCCGAGACCGCTGTTGTCATTCGGAGTTATTGTCATTGACACCCCCAATGCCCCGGAAGAGGCGACAGTGAGCGTATAGGGGGTGGGGGCCGTCCCGTAATTGACCGTAACCGTCTTGTTCGCGGACATGCTCACTGTACAGGCGTACCCGCTCACGCTGTCACACCCGGTCCAGCTGGTGAAGGCCACACCGTTGTACGTGGAGGGGGCTGTCACTGTCACGGAACTCCCTCCTGAATAGCTCCTGGTCAGAATAGTGCTGCCATTGGACTGCTGACTCGCATCTGCGGGATTCACCGTCATGGCGACACCGCTGACAGCAGTCCCATTGAGGTTCGAATTCACGGTGAGGGAGTACAGCGGCGTATAATTTGCCGTGACCGTCTTTGCTGAATTGACAGCGACCGTGCATGCCGTCGCCGGCGATCCCGCCGTCGAATCACAACCTGACCAATAACTGAAGGTATATCCGGCAACCGATGCGGGCGCAGTCACGTTGACCGATGTTCCACTGGTATAGGTCCTGGATACCGGCGTCGGGCCGTTCCCGTTGTTATTGTTGTCGTTCGGAGTAATCGTCATCGCAACACCCGATGCGCCGGAAGAGGCCACGGTCAGCGCATAGGGGACAGGAGGATTGTAGCTGGCGGTCACCGTCCTGCCGGTATTCATTATCACGGTACAGCTGAGACCCGAAGTGCCGTCACAGCCGCTCCAGCCGCTGAAATTGTTTCCGCCCGCGGTTGCCGCGGCAGTGACCGAAACAGACGTCCCGCTGTTAAAGGTCATCACGATCGGCGAGGTGGAACTCGCGCTTCCTGCTGAACTGCCGTTGGCGTTCATGGTCGCGGCGGTGCTGCTGGAGGTAGCAATAACCAGCGCATAGGATGAAATAGTGCAGGAGGACAGGGCAAGGGCCGGAGCAGCGGCAAACTGCACAGTGGCAGGGCTCACCGGAGGCTGGCTGCTGCTGTTGATGGTAACCATTGCCGAAGGTGGCGTAAAGGAGAAGCTCTCCAGGACCGGTATCACCTCGAAGCTGCCGTCAGGCAGGTTGTCAAAATGAAAGCCTCCGTTTCGGTCTATCCGCGTAAATTTGGCAACGCCGCTGGAACTGCCTGAGGCCTTCAGAAATACCTCGGCGCCGTATGCGCCGGTGACAGTCCCTGTAATCGTCTTGAAAAATCCCAGCGCGGGATCGGGATCGTACATATTGACCGTGATAGAGCCGTCGGGATTGATCTGCAGCCCCCCCTGATCGAGCTTGAAGGGTTGTCCATTCACGAGGATGTCCTGATTCGCCGACTCCGCAGCGGGGACCCCGGCAAAGGCGCAGGCCGCGACTATCAGGATGAGCAATATGAACCTGCCGAAACGTTCTGCTTTCTTTGTTGGAATCATTCCATACCTCCAGGTGTTGATGGGCAGTTCTGTGACGTTTTATTGTAACACACAACAATTCCGGTATCACAATTAAACTATTTTAATGGGTGGCCTGGAATGGTTTTACGGGTGATACCGTGGACAGGAAGCGGGCTGTGAGTGGGGCGCTGACCGGATATAAAAAAAAAGGGAGGCCGAAGCCTCCCTTCATACAAACAAACTTCCTGTTTAATTAGTACGGAGCAGTTGTTGAAGCAGTGCCCGGTGCAATAGTAATGTTTGTCTTTGCTGCCATCGGCACTGCGCCGCTGTAGTTCTTGTAGTTCAGCAACTGCAGTGAGAGGACAGGCCAGCCGTGCGCAGTAAATGCCGTACCGGCAGCGCCCTCGTTGGCGATTGTCTGGTGCAGGGGAACCAGGGTGGTGGTAGCTGAATTAAAGTTGATATTCACCCAGCCCCTGTCATAATCCTGCGTGGAAATCGTGCCATTCTGAATGACGCTTCCGTTCGGTGCATGCAGCGTGGAAGGCATCATAAAGTTGGTGTTGGACAGCATGTTGACCGGCAGAACGTTCAGCTCGTAAGGGATCTGATCGTCAGCTGCGCCGATGCACGGTGAATTCTGGCAGCCAGAGGTGTGTGTATTCTCGTCGTCATCCCAAACCGTGATGGTGACGCGGGGGTCGTGGAAGATACCGGTGCAGTTTGCTGCAGTCTCGGTGTACCTCTTCGTCGGGAAGGTCAGGACAAGCTCAGTCTCCCATGAATCCCAGAGGAGGTATGTGCTCATGACCTGCTCCTTTGTAAGGATGTAGTTGATACCCCTTAAAAGGTCGCCGCCGTCCGCGCTAAGGGTCGGAGTTTCAGAAGCGAAGATATTTGCCGTGTTCAGCGCAACGTTGTTAAAATCTGCGATAGCGGTTGCGTTGTATCCATAGAACGGCGAGTTTGCGGGATCTGCAATGTCAGCCACAAAGGCATAACCGGTCAGGGCATTCGGAACATCTCCGATGGTGCCTCTGCCAAGGTAGGTGCCATTAGCTGCATTGGGATCGCAGGTATAGTTGGCTGCAACGTAAGGAAAGTTGTTCTGAACGTATTCACCGATAATCGTGAAATAGCCTTCGAGAGTATTGTCAGCGGTGATGCCGCTTACAGGGTTCTGGGCGCCGTACTTGAAGTTAAAGCAACCCTCGCCGCCAGTAGCAGTGCCGAGTGTATGGGAGCTGACGTTGTCCCACACCAGGGTGTGATTGTCAACTGAACAGATCTGTCCGCCGTTCGTGTTCGGTGTGCTGCCGGAAGGAACCTGTTTGACATAGCCGGTCCACATATCGTTGGGGGTGAGGCAGACGTCAAAGTCAAGTATTTCCCAGCTGCCGGAAGTACAGGTTGAACCCGCAATGTTGGCCCCTTCATGGAACCTGACGCGAGCCCTGATCGGCAGGGAGCTGGTGTTGACAACTGAGAAGAATGTTGCCATGTCGCTTCTTGCGTTGAAGTAGTTGTAAATCAGGGTGTCTCCCAGGGCATCAGGATTAACATTGATATCCAACCCCGCAGTCAAGCCGTTTGCGAAATCGTTCACTCCGAGAGCGTTCACTCCAGCAATGGGCAGTCTCAGTGCTCCGCTGCCAGGAAGCGTGTTGTTCGAGGTCATGCCATTGGTCTGAACGGCAAATGCCGTTCCGAAGCCGGCGACCACAAACAAGGCCATTAAAATAACTATTAAGCCTTTTTTTGTCATTTCTTTCCTCCTTTTCAATGTTTCTCTCTATGAGAGATGTACAAATTATGCCTTGAAGATTGCTGCAGATCTCTATATTCTTGCTGCCATCACCTCCTTAGCGTTAGATTTTACTTCATACATTACTATGTAATTTGATACTTTATCCTTAATTGCTTGCTGCAAATATTACCAAATGCGCTGCTTTTTTTCAATTATTTTTTTGTCTGTCACCCTCTGCCTGCGCCATCACCTCCGTAAGAATTTTTTAACGATCACCACGGAATTTCTTCGGCACATGGTACCAGAGTCCATCGGCCTTAATCCATTTTTCCGTTCTTGCATTCCCCTTGAACTCAATACCATCCCTGCCTTTTACGCGTATCGGCAGACCCTTCACATTCACATCCATCATTACCGTTACGTCTGCGCTGCCGTCACCCATCTCGATCTTCACTATTTCGACTCTCTCCCAGCGAACATTGTTGGTGATGTTCCTCAGGTATTCCACCATAGAGACGTTCTTCTTGAACAAAGGATATTCGAACTCATAACTCTTGTCATATTCCTCTTTAATATTATGCGCCCAGTACGCCTGAACCCTCTCCCTCAGTGCGTCCTCATCCGATATCTGTTTAATTGCATCTTTTTTAGCACATCCGCCCAAATTTATCAAGCACAAAATAATGAATAAACCGCCTAAAATGATGTACAAACGCGGTTCCATCCGGCTGTCTTTTCTATTCACGATACAACTCCGTTCATGTATTTAATGCAAAAAACAGGCCAGACATTTCCATGCGCCCGCCCTCAACGCAATTCCCTATTTTCCGCTGTTTATACGCCATTTATCCTCTGTTGCATCATTGCACATGTGTCTAACCATATACAGAGAGTGTATTTTATTTACTACACCCTGACGAAATCCGACGGAAAGCGTGCACTATTTAGCTTCCCCCCTTTTGATATCATTTCTCCTTATATCGATATCCTTGAGGCCCCTGAGCCTGTTGATATACCCGGAGGAGACCTCCCTGGCATCCGCCTGTTGCCTGATGACATGCGGTGTCAGCAGTATAATCAGCTCTGTCCTGTCGTCCTGATCGCTTGTGCTGCCGAAAAGATAGCCGAGGAGGGGAATCTTGCTGATCAGCGGCAGACCGGACCTGCCTTTGGTAATCTTCTCTTTTATGAGACCGCCGATAACGATCGTCTGCCCGTCCTGGGCAACGAGATTGGACGTAGCCTCGCGCTTGCTTATGACAATCTGGTCCGAGCCAAAAAGCGATTGCGTCGTGAAATCCGAAACCTCCTGCGTGACTTCGAGCGCCACCAGCCCGCTGTCGTTCACCTGAGGCTTCACCTTCAGGATCGTTCCGGTGTCTTTGTACTGGATTGTGCTGGTAATGGACGGCGTCACCCCTGCTGTCGCGGTGGTCGTTGTCGTTGACGTGGCTATCGGCACCTGGTCACCTACCTGTATCCTCGCCTCGCGGTTGTCGGAGACCAGTATATGCGGCGACGAAAGTATCTTTGCCTTGTTCTGGCTTGCCAGGGACTGGAGTTGGAGCTTTATGTTGTTTGCCGCATCAAGCGCGGTAAAGGTAAAGTTGGGCGCCGCCAGCGGAGCATTGAAGTTGAACGTGCCGTCGAGATTAACGTCCCTCTTGAACGGCTTGATGCCCTTCACCGTCAGATCGTTCTGTATGGCCCATGTCATGCCGAAACTCAGGTTGTCCGACAGGGTCACCTCTGCGATCAGCGCCTCGATCATCACCTGCCTGGGAACAATATCCAGCTTCTGGAGCGTATCGTATATGACCAGATAATCATCAGGCGTCGCCAGGATGATTATAGAGTTCGTGGTTTCATCGGGAATAATCTTGGTATTTTCGGCAACCATGATATCCCCGGCAGGCTGCCCTGCGATCACCTGCGGCTGGGCAGAGGGAACACCAGTCTGCATCCCCGGCTGCGGAACTGCGCCGGGCCTGACAGCGGCGGCCTTTGCCGCGGGGCGCGCGCCGAGAAAGATCTGCTGCAAAAGTGCGGCAACATCTTTTGCCTTGCTGTTCTGCACGGGGTACACAAACACCTGCGGGGTGACCTGCTTGAGCTGCTCACTGTCAAAAATTGTCACGAGCTCAAGCAGCCTCTTCACATTGGCATCGGTGTCTACGATAATAACGTAGTTACTCTTCGGCACATCGATGATAACCGCGCTTTTCGAGAGGAACGGCGTCAGGACCCTCACCAGTTCGGCGGACTGGCTGTACAGCACAGGCACCACCTGCACAAGCGCCTTCCCTTTTATGACGACCTTGTCCGGGTCCCTTCCGATAGAAACAGGGGACGGCTCTTTTGACAGGTCGGCGATCGGGATGATCCGGTAAAGCCCGGCCTCCTCCACAATGCCGATACCATTCAGCCTGAGGATGACCTCCATCAAAGGAAGGACGTCGTCCTTTGCAACTGGAGAAACCGACCTGAAATTCACGCGGCCCTTGACCGCGGGATCGATAATGTAATTGACCCTGAGGACGTCGCCAAATATCGTCTGGATGACCGAAAAGATATCGGCATCGTCAAAATTGAAGCTGACATCTCCGCCTCTCGCCCCCGCATTTCTTGCAGCGGCAGGCGGCTGCGGCAACGTGACCGCAGGCCGTGGCACGGTCGATGCCGCCGTCGGCACAAAATAATTGCCTGCCGGTGTCACCGTCGAAGGGGCTGCTGCTGCCGGCATCGGGTTCGTGGTCGCAGTCGGGACGAAATAATTATCCGCGGGCTGCGGCGGCTGCGCCGCCGGCGGGGTAGGCGCAGGGGTGGCTGGCTGAGAGATAGTGGCTTCACTCGTCCCTCTTTTCGGCGGCGGGGCAGTCGGCCATATCTTGCTGGGGGCTCCGATGTACCTACCGGAATCGTCGTAGCTGGGACTTAGCAATCCGGCAAAGATATCGCCATCCAGGAGAAATAAGCTTATGCAAGCACAGATAATCGCAGATACTGCCTGTTTACGCATTAAATACCTCAAATCCCTCATTTCATACCGTTAGTTAAGATAATTTATTTGGAATGCTATGTCAAGGAGGGGAGCAGCCCTGCAGCCCCGGAAACCTGCAGCCCGGTGAAGGCAAATCTGTTCGTGCAGCTACCTTTTGATGAATTTATCCGATACGACCAAAAAGCGCCAGCGCAAAAACTGCCAAAACTCCGCGGCCGACATCCTTAAAGAATGAAAACCCCTCCTGATGCCGAAAACCTTTGTGACATACCATATCCTTGCGATTGCCCTGAGGTAAGGGTTCCTTTTTTCAAATCCCTGCAGATAGGGCTTCACACTGACACAGTTGATATAGACATCCTGCCAATGGTCATGGACGCTCCCGAAGTGCTTCCGGAGAATAAGCATCGCCTCCCTGAACATGACATCCTGCATTGCCGAAGACTTGTTCTCTTCATACATCCGGAAATTCGCAAAGACCCTCCCTTTCAGCCAGGCAATCGCCGACGCCGGATATCGCTTGCCGATTTTCATCCAGTAATCGTTATCCATACAGGCATGGAGATCGGTGTCGAGCGGGCCGATCTCCTCAAACACCTTCGCCCGGATAAAGACCGCCGGCTGGCAGATGTAGAATCTCTCCGCCAACCGCTGGAGATTGAACGGCTCAGTCGCGTACCTCTTGTACTTATTACCGTCGCGGTCAACGTAATCCACCTCGCCATACAGCATTACCACGTCAGGATGCCGCCGGAAATATTCCACAACAGTGGCGATCGTGCCGGGGGTATAGGTGTCATCGGAATTCAGCCAGCCCAGTATTTCACCCCTTGCCATGCGAAACCCTTTATTGACCGCATCGGATTGGCCCCGGTCCGGCTCGGAAATCCACCGTATACGGTCGGCGTACTCCGCAAGAATACCGATCGTGCCGTCAGTGGAACCTCCGTCAATAACAATATACTCAAGGTCCGGGCAGCCCTGCGAAAGGACGCTTTCGATCGTGTCCCGTATGAACGGCGCCTGCTGGTATGAAGGGGTCACGATGGTAATCGCCGGCTTCATCATTACCAACGGGGAATAAGGTTCATACGCACAACACACGCCATCCGTTATCACTAAGATCGTGCGTCACCAGATACGCAGGCTCGATCATCCCGCACTTCACTGCAAGTCCTTTCAAAACCATCGGCATGGCACTTCTTATTTTCAGGCGAACGGCCTGAACCGAGGGAATGGGTTTCGTTCCGCCCATGCCCGAGAATATACGCCCGGCTTCCTCGAGATATTGGTCCATTGACTGCGACGTCTTCTGATTGTCATGCCGGCGGAAACACGCCAGAGGTATATCCACGGCATATAATGGAGACAGTTTGATAAAGCGGGACCATAACTCGAAATCTCCCGCAAAACTGAGGCTGCTGTCGACATACCCCCCCGCACGCTCCCAGAGGGACCGCCGCCAGAAGGTGGACTCCTGCTGGATAAAGGTAGTCGCCGGCCAGCCGAGTCCGGGCAGGTTTTCTCCGGACATGAACCCCTTGCCGGTAAATCCATAGACGTGCAGCATCTTGATCGCGTCTCCCTCCTGATCGACAATGAGCGGGAAGGCGGTGGTCAGCCACTCTATCTGCGGAAATTCCCGGAATATATCATTGACCGCCCTGAATGTCCACGGCAGATACAGGTCATCAGAATTTAACCAGGCCATGATATCCCCCCCTGCTTTCTGAAAACCCTGATTGATCGCGTCATACTGCCCATTGTCCTGCCGGCTGCTCCAGGAGCAGAGCCTGCTCTCGTATTTTCTGATGATATCCACGCTGTTGTCGGTCGATCCCCCGTCGACGATGACATACTCGATGTTCTGATAGTTCTGGCCCAGGACGGAGTTTATTGTCTGCTCAATAAATCTGTCCTGGTTGAATGAAGGCGTGACGATGGATATTTTATGCTGAGGCAAATCTTTCACGGCACGCGCCGGCACAAAGCCACAACAGGATCACTCTCTTCATTCATCCGGCTTTGACCTTGTCTTCAGCCATGCATACACACGCCGGATACCTGCCACAAGGTCTGTTTCAGGAGACCAGCCGGTCTCCGTCCTGAGAAGTGAGCTGTCCAGGACATTGACCGGGACGTCGTATCCCCTGGGGGGTTTGAAATCAACTTTCACAGGGGCGCCCAAACACTTGCTGACTATGGCAACAATATCGTTCAGAGAATATCCCGTCCCGGTGGAAACATTAAACACCCTTCCATTTCCCTCATGACGGATCAGTTTCACTATTCCGCTCACCAAATCCTTCACGTAAAGATAATCCCGTTTGCAGGCGCCGTCACCCCATATTTCTATTGGCTGTCCGGCGAGCGCACGCTTCAGGAACACCCCGATAACACCCTGCCCGATATTGAGTTGCTGGTCCTCTCCAAACACATTCGAAGGCCTGCAAATCCTGTACTGAATCCCGCACAAATCAGCGTACATCGAAACGTATTTTTCGATAGCCAGTTTGGAGATGCCGTAGGAGGAAATCGGATCCGTAGGATGATCCTCCCTTATCGGATTCGACCGGGGAACGCCATATACCGTCCCCCCGGAAGAGACATATATCACTCTCGACAAACCGGTCTTGCCGAGAGAGGACAGCCATTTTACCGATGAAACGACATTACTCTCAATGTCATACACGGGATCCTGCATGGATGAGCCCGGAACCGTGGTATGAATAAGATCCACGCATACATCCATATCCTGCAGGGCCCCAAGCACATCTTCGTGCCTTTCGACGTCGCCCTCCGCTATTTCGACCTCCGGTTCAAAGTCACGTATCAGTGCCCTCGATCCGTATAACTTATCAAAGATGCGCACGTCATAGCCTTCACTCAGCAGACTCCGGCAGAGATGACTGCCGATGAAGCCCAGCCCCCCCATGACGAGAACCCGCAGTCCGGGGTTTGCCTTCTTGCGCGTCTCCTTCTGTTGCATTTCACCAGTCAGAATATCACCTCAATGGAATCGAAGTCCGTACCTGCTCATTATAGTATGTTATCAAGTCATCGATGTAACGGTCAAAATCAAATCCCTCTTCAGCCGTGCGCCTTGCCCCCTCGGACAACTGTCGGCAGAGCTGCGGGTTGAGAACCATTCTTGTCAGCGCCTCCAGCATTGCCCCGGAGTCGTTCACGGGAACTACAAATCCATTGACGCCATCCAGCACAGCCTCACTCTGCCCCCCCACATCGTACGTTATCACGGGCACACCGCATGCAAGAGCAGACAGGCAGGTCAGGGAGAGGTTTTCTGCCCTGGTCGGGTAAAGCAATACATCACACAGGTTCAATGCAGCGGCCAGCTGCTGTGGATCTTTAATAAAAGGTAACGACGTTACCTGCAAATTTAAAGAAGCAGTGGCTCTGACTGCGTAGCTTCCATGGCCAACCACAAGCAAATGTATTGAATCGGAAAGACGATCAGAAAGATCACTTAGTGCCTTCACCAGTGGAAGGATCCCTTTTCTTGGGTCGGTTATATCGCTATGAAAGAGGCCGACAACGAAGCGCGAACTCTGGCTAATACCCAACTTCACCGAACATGCTGACCGGGAAATTATCCTGTATTCGTTGACATCGATGCCATAATGTATGGTCCTGCTAGGTCGACATCCGACAAAAGTCTCGGCATAGTGGGCCGCAAGTGCTCTTGTATGAAATAACATTCCCACGTTTGATTTCCTGAAGAACAGGCGTTTCACCTTCCACAAAAAGTGTGTTGTATCCCGAGAAATCCCCGGGTAAGGCTCGGCCAGTCTCGGGCACGAACCACAACCATCCCTATATCGTGTGCAGTCGATGGTATACGGACAATATCCGGTTGAAAGATATTGATCTACCGGCGAAATAATGATTCGCTTTGTCCAGCTCAAAAGTCCGAGCAGTGGCAAACTAATATAATTAGCATGCAGATTATGGAAATGCCAGATATCGGCCGAGCTAAGCCACGGACCAAAACGAAGCAGCACCGTGGACGGGAAAAACATGTCATTAATACCGGTCAGCCTCGCTAGTCGTTTTGCGACAGCCCTTTCGAAGGGCACCGTAGGAATCTGATGGACAAAGGACGGCTTATTTTCCTCCTTCCCTCGGGTCATAAGATATATTCTCGCGTCATGACCCCGGGCGATCAACGCCTTTGCGGTATCATAAATCAGATGTTCGCACCCGGAACCCATATCTGCCGGAAGAGAAGAAAAGAAAGCTACCCTAAGACCCTTTTTTGTAACAACCTTGTCCTGCAGTTGTTCTTTCTTTTCCGGGAACGTCACATCGGAAGACATGCTCACCATCGCTTTCACCTCACCAAAAGCCTCTGGGAATCAAAAATTCCATCTCGGCTTCTCGGGAACCATCATCGCCAGTTGCAAAATAAAAAGATGTTTATTGTCTTTGGACAGAGCCTTCACACCAGTATACCCTTATTCAGTTCCCGGCAGAAAGCAAGCTTTTTGAGGTTCTGTGTCCTTTTCGGAAAGCTAGACAGGATACTATCCGTCATTTGTCGGGCCTGAAACAGCAAGATCTTGAAACTAAGTTTTTTCTGGTGCTTTAAGGCGCGCCACCAGTAATATTTGGTAGCCGAGCAGACCTGGGCACAAAGACGTACAAAAAGCCAGCGCCCGATTCGCAGCCCGCATCACCCAATTGCCAGCAGGAACTGCCAGGAAAATCTCAACTGGCATGACTGAAGTTTTGGTCGCCACTATGTCATACCCAGTCTCCGCAAGCATAGCATGAACGGACTTCCTTGTGAAAAAGCGGATATGGGTCTTATCCAGAATCCCCCTTTCCCTATAGTTGAAGTTACCAAAAAGGAGGGAAAGACGCACTGTGATATTGGCAACGTTCGGCACCGAAACAAGCACCTGCCCAGATGGTTTCAACAAACGTTGACAATCCAGAAGCAACTGCATGGGACTTTGCACATGTTCCAGAATGTCCTGAAGCAGTATGCGGTCAAATGTTTTACCTGCCATGCCGGAGGCTCCTTTTGCAAAACCGGCATTCAGATCCAGGCAGAGGTAATTTTCAAAGCTCTTTTTGCATATCGGATCGGCCAAAATATCAACGCCTATAACCCGGTTATTGTCCTCCGCCAATTTTTCGGCAAAAAAACCCTCACCGCACCCAATGTCAAGAACGTCCTGGTCTTTACCCACCCATCGCTTAAAATAATAATAGCTAGAGTGCGCACTTTCCTTCATGGGGTAATGAACAAAATACTCAGCGTATTCGGGATATCGCTTCAGGGCACGTGCTGTTCTCTTATACCGGATAACGGACCGGAAAACATCCCACGCGTACTTCATGCCATTGACATAGCAGATTTCATCTCCGTAGTACGTTGGAATCGGAACTTCCTTTATGCGGAATCCCTGATGATTGAGTTTAATAATAATTTGCGTATCGAAATGAAAGTCGTCTGTCATCATCGTCATGTCCAGACGACGCAATGCCTCCAGGCTATAGGCCCGGTACCCACTGTGGAATTCGGACAAATGCAACCCCAGAAAATAGTTTTCTAGATAGGTAAGGATACGGTTACCGACGAATTTGTATAATGGCATTCCGCCTTTAAGCGGTCCGCCATATTGAGGCATCATGCGGGACCCGAATACTGCATCAGCCTCGCCCCTCACAAGAGGAGAGTAGAGATGGGCAAGAATTTCCGGAGCGTATTGACCGTCTCCGTGCAGCAGGATAACAATGTCAAACCCCTTTTGGATAAAATAGCTATACCCAAGTTTTTGATTTCCCCCATAACCGAGATTGTTATCATTTTTCAATACCGTGAGTTTTTCAAGGTTGGATAACATCTTGAATCCAACTGCAAGCTCATAAGTGTGATCGTGACTGGCATCATCAAAGATTACCACTTCCTCCACATTGCTCCAGACATCGGCGGGAATACGCTTAAGAACCTTTGCAATTGTGGTAACCGCATTATAGGCAACAATGAGGATGCCTATCCGCTTCCCCCCGCTATCGGGTGATTCGGTGTCGCAAGAGATGCTTTTAGTCATGTTATTAGGATTGATGCCATTATCTCCAATAATTGCATACCTGCTAAGCGAGCTTCCCGTTCTTCGGGAAATGCTGATCACCCTGGATTATTATCCCAGACCGGAACTCCCCTATCCTGAAAATAAGACGAAAAAAACTCGTGACTATAACCGCCGAAAGCCAAAGAGCTAGTTGCGAAATATTGATGTTCTTATGCGAAATCATAGTGTATGATATCATATAGGTCTTATGTAATGGCACTCGATCAGGCCGAAAAATTTGCTGCTTATAAATGATATTACCCTTGTCGTCAGCATCATGACAAAACATATAGCATTATTTACTTGTACCACCTTAATGGTGGAGTATTTTGTAATATAGCAGCAGTACATCCTCAGTCATCGTCTTTGTTGTTCTCTCATATTCAGTCGTATCTGTCAATGCCCATGCCTTTTCTGGATCTCCAATAATGGCCCGAAGAACTCTTTCGAGGTCATTTGTATCTCCCCTGGAAAAGATATATCCATTTTCTCCCTCTTTTACAAATTCAGTCATCCCTTCAACATCCGAAACAATTACTGGGGTATGACTGGCCAAAGCATTGAGTAATACTAAAGGGCTGTTTTCATACCATATCGAGGGAATGCAGAGAAAATCCATATCAGAAAGCACCTCGCCTATTTTCTCTTTCGGAAATGTACCGTGGAAGAAAACCTTCCGACCAACAGACCTTTTTCTGAGTCTCGAAAAATATTCCGGTGCCGTGTCGTCAGACCCGTAGAGGTGAAGTTCAGCTGCCCCCTCCGGAAGCCGGCAAAATGCCTCAACAAGGATTTCTGTGCCCTTATGTGGTGCAATCTGACCAATAAAGCCAAGCTTGATTGGCATACCCTTCTTTTTACTCCTCTTAGGATCGCGGGAAAGATCAACACCGAACCTTATTTTATGAACAGGAACGGTCAAACCGTTTGAAAGATAGCTGTCACCCAGAAATTTTGTTGCCACAATGACCGCGCGGTACTTGGAATAACTTTTCATAAGCAAGTCAGGTCTTTTGACTATATCAAGCACAAACCTCGCAATTTTCCCCTTTCTGAAGCCGGGGATACGACGGAGGCCATTTAAGATATGGGCCGAAAATAAAAGGTATCTTCCTACCAATCGCCTGATAAATGTTTCGGGAGGGTCTTGGGCAACAACCTTCAAAAGGCAGGCAAGACAATTTGTCCTGCCCCTGTTCGGACCTTTGCACAGGGTACCATCCGCTGCCTCAAGCTTATGATTATAGCAGAAACCCAAAAAATCGGTACACGATGCTATAATAGGCAGATCAAGGTCTTCAGCAACATCCAGCAGAACTGCAGTATGATTCATGAGATGCGTCACGTGGACAATCTCGGGCTTTATGCTACTGAGAATATCTTTTAGCACATTATACATTTCGGGCCGGTAGTAACTGTCCTTAATCCTGGTATCCGGAAGGTAATTCTTATCTATGCAATAAACAGGAATACCGGCATATTCGTAATGGGCAACCATCTTCTCTTGTTTAGGTTCCCCGTGGAATATCCCACTAACTACAACTGGTTCATGCCCCATAGCGCGCAGATTTCGGGCTAAGTCAAAAGTGTACGTCTCTGTACCATAAAAATGATTTGGGAAAAAACAGTGCACAAATAATGCTACTCTCATATATTCTCACGGCTTAAACCTATATAGATTTTCTCATGCGCTAAAGTGTAGTCATTCCAACGCTGCTTTGAATTAATCATTATCATACCATTAAGATTTTCAAACCCTCTATTCCAATCATCTCATCCCAGCTCTCTGAGACTTCCAGCATCCTGCACAGCCAGGGATTAACAACGTAACAGCTATCTTGCACTTGGCATTGCCATTCTGCTGAGAAGCCATTTCCCAATAGTTTTTAGAAACTTGCTACGCATAATAATTCGACCACACCAGGTTTCGCTCAAAAGAATAGCAAGTTTTGCAACCGCCTGCGCCTCTACTGAAGCTGTCAACAACGCAGCATCGAAGGTTGCAGAATGAACTTTGGCATCCCATAACCAATCCACAGCCTCGCCAAGGCGTTTGCATTCAAGCGATAGCGCTGCCAATTCGCGTCCCAGGCTCGGGCTAATCGGATACCGAGGACGGTTGACCATAAGATCATGCGCTTCGTCCAGGATTGCAAGAAAATTATCAATCATGCCATCCCATGACACTTTCGACGTGGCGACAGCATTGCAATGTTTGGACTTTTGCTGCAATTCTGCGGAATTGCGAAGTAAGAAGCAAATCGCATCCAAATAATCCTGCAGCTCATTTGCCCCGTGTGGGATCAACAGTCCTGCCTCTGCGCTTACAACTTCTTCATGACCACCCACCTTTGCCACGACCGGAACTACACCTGCCGCCATTGCCTCAAGGAGCGCAACCGATATGCCCTCATATTGAGAGGGCATCAAGAAAATATCCGCGGCACCAAGAATATCAAGCCATCTCTGATGTGAAATCGAGCCAAGCATTTGAACCTTGGCGGTTAAGTGATACTGAATCAGCAACTCCTCTAATTGTCCTCTTTGTGGACCATCTCCGATAACCAGTGCCCGGAACATCAACCCGTGATCGTGCGCAGTTTTAAGAATTTCGGCAAGCATGGCCGGGCGTTTTTGTTCGCAAATTCGTCCCGCAAAAACAATTACCGGCATACCCGACGGAATGTCCAGTTCTGCGCGCACCAGGGCTCGAACTTCAGGCCGCCGAGGTGCCCGCTCAGAACGAACACCCGTATACATCACTCTTATTCGTGTACCATCAGCCCCGCGTCCCTGCATCCATTCAGCCAAGTGTTTGGTCGTGACGATATTGAGGTCAAGCGCGTCCTGATAGCCAACCCCAAACCTCGGGTGTCCCCCGTTCAACCAATGAAGTTCTTCAACATGGCACATATCAACAAACGCGACCCCCGGTGAGACGGCTCTAAGATAGGGAAGAAGCTGATATCCAATTGTACTGCCTGTAATAACCACGGTATCGATCTGCCGAGACTGAATAAGATAGGCCAGAAACCTCGGATAGTCAGATGCCTGGAGAAAATTTGGCAAAATAAAGATATCCGGCGTGAAATAGCTGAACTGGTACTCCCAATGGTGATCAGCCGCCAATGTCGCGCAAACCGTAATGTCGTGACCTTTTGCTGTTAACCCCTCGATCAAATCAAGGTTCACTCGATCAGCGCCACCCGTTACCATCCACGGAATTATAAACATAATACGGCGTCCTGTCGGGTTTGGCGCAAGTGGGTTAGTGACAAGCGCGGTTGTCTCAATAGAATCATAGGGTTGTGGGCAACGTCGGGAAGGTGCAGGAAAGTTTGTTTCCAAGCCATGATATTTCCGCTGCATCATTTTTTCGAATTCATCGTTCACATTCCCGGACTGCATGATCTGCTCAAAACGCCCGTTACTGCGTTTCCGATACCACTGTAAATATTCTGTAATCGTATGTCCCCAATGTCCGGCTCTTGCCATCGCCAACCAAAAATCCCAGTCTTCATGGCCAAACCGTATTGACTCGTCGAAGCCGCCGCAGTCTTCATATGCAGTCCTTCTGATCACGGAAATAGGCGGCCCGCTATTGGCCTTTATGTATGCCTTGCCCCTTTCAAACCCTGTCGTCCAGAGATATTCCTGTTCACCAAATATAACGCTATAGGAGTTACAGAATGCAAACTCTGAATTTGAATCAAGAAACCAGGCAGCTTTCTCAAGATAAGTCGGCTCCAGCATATCATCGCTATCGAGCAGACAAATATAGCGCCCTGATGAACTGCGAAATGCCATATTGCGCGCCGCGCTGGGACCTGCATTTGTCTGATGGATTACCTTGATGCGGCCATCTTTTGTCGCGATCTCATTAAGACGTTTTAGAGATTTATGGTCTGTGGAGCCATCGTCGACAATAACCCATTCCCAGTTCTGCAAGGATT
>JAKAIE010000020.1 GCA_021814475.1 Nitrospirota bacterium | reverse complement strand
GCAGCAGAAGGGCCTGGCTGACAGAGGATATCCTGCCGGAAAAACCATAGATCGGGGAATTGACCACCTTCAGGACCCTGGAGGTGAGCACCGGGTCGGTCGCGACAAAGGCGCCTATTTCATTAAGCGAGACCTTCGGGTTTTCGATGACCTTCAGGATCGTCCTCAGGACGGTCGGGATCGTCGGGAGTGTATCGATGCTCTCGATCTGTTCGCGGAGCCTGGCCGAGTCCATCTACGCGGCAGTCCCTTTGATATGTTCCTGAAACAACCTCTTCAGTTCAGCCATATACGGTTCCTTTTCGGTCTTCCTGAACCGGGCATCAAGCTCGGCCAGCAGCTCGTCAGGGGATTTCTCCTTGGCGGCATCGGCGACGATGCTGACGCTCTCGATATTCATCCTTTCGAGACGATCTATCAGTGAATCGCTCAGCTCGGTATTCTCCCCTAGCAGCACCATCCCGCTTTCGTTTCTGACCGCCTTCGCCAGCTTCATGCCTGGTTTCAGTTTGCTGACGAGTATTTTGGGCACAGGTACCTCCTCAATCGAAAGGCTGTTTTATTGACCGCCGTAATCTCTTTCTCTCAATTCTATCATAAAACAGGGTGTTGCCTCTTTCCGCGTATATCTGTACAATAAACTCATGGAACCCATTCACCGTCTCCGCGCACAGGTGATTCTGCTTATTTTCTGTCTCGCCGTGACCGCCGGGGTTGCGCCTGCTGCTGACAAGCCTGTATCTCCCTTCGAGCTGGACAAGCTTGCAACGGCGCCTGATTTTTCGGTGAAGGACCTGAGCGGGAAACAGTTTTCGTCCGCGTCCCTTAAAGGCAAGGTTTTCCTCCTGAATTTCTGGGCATCATGGTGCCCTTCCTGCATTGCGGAGATGCCCTCCCTGAACGCCCTTGCAAAAGACAGTGCACTGAAATCTCATGGCTTCGAGGTGGTTGCCGTTTCGGTAGACGGATCGGCTTCCGAGGCCGCGGCCTTTCTCAGGGATAAAAGGCTTGACCTCTTCGTCCTGATGGACGAAAAAAAGGCGGTTACGAAAAAATTCAAGGTCTTTTCCCTGCCCACAACGTTTCTGATCAATAAGAACGGGAAGATCGTCGAAAAATTTTTCGGGGAATACGACTGGTCAGATCGTGAAATCCGTTCGAAAATAGAAAAACTGCTTTAATCCCTGTACGCTGCTTCTCTTTGGCTGTTAAGGCCGGTTCCAGAGATGGCAGGATACCAGCCTTTCCTGATTTTCACGCAGAGAGGGCACAACCTTGTCGCAGGGCTCGAAACGCTTCGGACAGCGGGGGTGGAACGGGCATCCAGGCGGTATATGGATCGGGCTCGGGGCCTCCCCTTTTACCGGCTGCCTTTTTTCTCCAGCAGCCCCGCCGGGTTCGATCTTCGGCGCAGACGCTAGGAGCATTTCCGTATACGGATGGAACGGACGTTCGAAGAGCTCCGCGGTCGACGCATATTCTACGATCTTGCCGAGATACATTACGCCGACCGTATCGCTGAGATAGTGGACAACCCTCAGGTCGTGGCTGATGAAGAGGAACGATATCCCTGTCTTCTGTCTGAGGTCCATTAGGAGGTTGATAATCTGGGCCTGGATCGACACGTCAAGGGCGGACAAAGGCTCGTCTGCAACGATCAACTCAGGGGAGACCGCAAGCGCCCTCGCTATACAGATCCTCTGCCGCTGGCCGCCGCTGAATTCATGGGGGTACCGGTTGAGAACGTCCGGACCGAGCCCAACCTGTGCAAGTATTTTTCCCGTCTCATCCCGCAGGTCTTCCCTTTTCGCGAGCCTGTGTATCACGAGAGGTTCGGAAACCGTATCATAGACCGTCCTCCGTGGATTCAGCGAGGCAAAGGGGTCCTGGAAGATGATCTGGGCAGATTTTCTGAAGGCCTTCAGGTCCTCCCCCCGCAGTTCGAGGATATTCCTTCCCTTAAAAAGGACCGAGCCCGACGTCGGTGGTATCAGCCTGAGCACGAGCCTCGCAAGGGTGGATTTTCCGCATCCGCTCTCACCGACGATCGCAAGGACCCGGTCCTTGCCGAGAGCAAAGTCGACCCCGTCGACAGCCCGCAGCCGCTCTTCCGCGGCCCGGAATCCTCTTTTGACCCTGTAGTGCTTTGTCAGCGCGCTGACCTTCAGGAGTTCCATCGTATCTCCTCCGCCCGGATGCACCGGCTGGTATGACCAGGACCGACCTGCAGCATGCAGGGTTCTTCTCTCCTGCATTCCGGGATGACATACCGGCAGCGGTCCGAATACACGCACCCCTGCGGCAGCGCGTCCATGCGGGGGACCGTGCCGGGGATCGGGTTCAGCCGCAGGCCTCTGCCCTGGGGTATGGATTCCAGGAGGCCGATGGTGTAAGGGTGCCGCGGATTGCTGAAGAGCTCCCTGGCCTCGGCATGCTCCATCAGACGGCCGGCGTACATAATGCCGACTGCAGAGGCGTTTTCGGCGATGATCCCGAGGTCGTGGGTGATCAGGAGGATCGACATCTTCCTCTCTTCCCGGAGGGTCTGGATGAGTTCCAGGATCTGTGCCTGGATTGTCACATCGAGGGCGGTCGTCGGCTCGTCGGCTATGATCAGGGAAGGGTTGCAGGCGATCGCCATTGCGATCATCACGCGCTGCCGCATGCCGCCGGACATCTGGTGAGGGTATTCCCTGCCCCTTATCTCAGG
The DNA here is from genome assembly GCA_021814475.1 of Nitrospirota bacterium. Taxonomy (GTDB): domain Bacteria; phylum Nitrospirota; class Thermodesulfovibrionia; order Thermodesulfovibrionales; family UBA6898; genus PALSA-1316. The sequence continues at coordinate 39,977 of JAKAIE010000020.1, read as the reverse complement.
AGAGGGGATCCTCACCGCCCTCAGAAGTTCTACCGAGCGCTCCATCGCCTCCCGCCTTGATATGTTCAGGTGAGTGGTCAGCACCTCGGCGATCTGGTAGCCTGTTGTCAGGACCGGGTTGAGCGAGGTCATCGGCTCCTGGAATATCATCGAAATTTCCCGGCCGCGGAGCTTTCTCTTTGACTCCTTGTCGAGCGTAAGAAGATCCCTGCCCCTGTAGGCTATTGTTCCTTCGGCAACTGCATTCTGCGGAAGCAGACCCATGATCGCCAGGGCGGTCATGCTCTTGCCACAGCCACTCTCGCCTGCGAGGCCGAATATACCGGATTCGGGGATCGAGAAATCAAGATTCGTTACAGCGGGGGTGGACCTTCCGTCCGTGCGGAAAACGACCGAAAGAGCCCTTACCTCAAGAAGGGACACTGACTAGGAATTATCCTCTTTTTTCAGGAACCGCAGATAGGACTCGGCCTCTTTGAGATCCGGATTCATCTCAAGCGCCTTTTCCCACTCTTCGAAGGCCAGTCCAGTGAGACCTTCCATGTAATAACTCAGACCGAGCTGCACCCAGGCCTGTCCATAGTGGGGGTTGATCACCTTTGCCTTCACGAAATGCACAATCGCCTCTTCCACCATCCCCTTGTTTCTGAGGGCGATGCCGAGCCTCGTATGGACATCGGCCAGCTTCGGATGCAGTTTGACAGCCTTTCTGAACTCCTCGATCGCCTCGTCGTTCATGTTGAATTCAAGGTATATGTTGCCGACCCTGAGGTGTTCATTGGCGAGCTTCCCGGCGATAAAGGGGTCGAGGGCATTCGGATCGGGATGCGCGATCTGGGCCGCCATCGAGAAGACCTCCTGGGCCTTCTTGAATTCACCCATGTCGTTGTAGGTTACCGCCAGGTTCAGGGAGACTTCGGTATAGCTGGGATTGAGCCCGAGGGCCTTTTCGAAGTGTTCGGCTGCGCGTTTCATCTCTCCCTTGAGGTTATAGATGATGCCGAGCTTGTTGTGGACGTCCGCATACCTTGGATTCAGGGTGATCACCTCCCGAAGGATCGGTTCGGCTTCGGTCAGTTTCCCCTCTGCATAGAGTTTGTTGCCCAGGTCGTAGAGTTCCTGCAGATTATGGCCCATATGCAATGAATTATATGCGGTTTGGAAATTCGTTGTCAACAGCGCAAATCGTTCCTCCGGAGGAATAACCCCTGAAAAAAACAGCCTTTTGATATAATTACCGGCATATGGACCAGAAGGGCAGGATAGCGAAGGCGGCTGGCGTGATGTCTGCCGCAACCTTTATCAGCAGGATCCTCGGGTTTACCAGGGATATGATCTTCGCCTTTTATTTCGGGGCCACAGGCGTCTCGGACGCATATTTTGCGGCCTTCAAGATCCCGAACTTCCTGAGGGAACTGCTTGCCGAAGGATCCATGTCCTCTGCCTTTATCCCTGTCCTTACAGAGTTCAGGCGGAAACAGGGGGATGCGGAGGCCGCAAGGCTTGTCAGGATCACCTTCACGTTTCTGCTCATGGTGGTCGGCGTGATCTGTCTTGCCGGCATCTTCATCTCTCCTGCGATAGTGACGATAAGCGCCCCTGGGTTTCTCGGCTCCCCCGAGAAATTTTCGCTGACCGTCCTGCTTACGAGGGTCATGTTCCCTTTTCTGCTCTTCGTCAGCCTTTCTGCGCTGCTGATGGGTTCCCTGAACACAAAGAAGGTCTTTTTCATCCCTGCCCTGGCGCCTGCAATGTTCAATGTGACACTGATCCTCAGCATCGTCCTGTTCGAGTCGACTGCCAGCCGGCCGATCCTTGCCGCGGCCCTCGGCGTCCTGGCAGGCGGATTCGTCCAGTTCGCGTTCCAGCTCCCCTCTTTCTACCGGCAGGGCTATTCACTGGGGTTCAGCACCGCCTTCAGACATCCCGGCCTGAAAAAGATGCTGGTCCTGTTGATCCCGGCCACCGCCGCACTCGCTGTCAGTCAGATCAATATCCTTGTGGGAGGGATTCTCGCGTCGTACCTCCCGTCGGGGAGCATCACCTATCTCTACAATTCGATGCGGCTGATCCAGTTCCCTGTCGGCATATTCGGGGTAGCGATGGGTACGGCAGTCCTGCCGATGCTCTCCGAACACGCGGTCAGAGGCGACTTCGACAGGCTCAGAGAGGACTTCTCATTCGCGATCAGGCTGCTTTTTTTCATTACCGTGCCCTGCATGGCAGGCCTTATCACCCTGAGGCTGCCGATCGTGAACCTCCTCTTCCAGCGGGGTGTTTTCGACTACAGTGCCACCATTGGGACGGCCGATGCCCTTCTCTTTTATTCCCTGGGCATCTGGTCGATGGTCGGGGTGAGGGTTATCACCGCCACCTTCTATTCTCTGCAGGATACGAAGACGCCAGTCAGGATCGCCATGATCGGGATGGGATCGAATCTCCTGCTCAGTCTCACCCTCATGGGGCCGATGAGACACTCCGGCCTTGCACTGGCCAACTCCCTGGCCTCGGGGATCAACTTCGTCCTTCTCGGATATTTCCTCAGGAGGAAGCTCGGGAGGGCCGACGCGAGAAGGATCATGCGCGGGCTCCTCAGATCGGTGGCGGCCTCAGCGGCCATGGGTCTGGCCGGCTGGACACTGCTGCGAGGAGAACTCTGGCACACGAGCGGGCAGAGCGGGATAAAGGCACTCTATCTGATCGCCACCGTATCGGTCTGCGCTGCGCTGTATCTTTTTGTAAGCCGCCTGCTCGGCAGCGAGGAACTCGGCTATCTCAGCGGGGTGGTGAAGAAACGTTTCAGAGGTGAACAGGGGAAAAGGGCTTAAATTGACTAATGCAGAGGCTATATTTTAGAGTAGAGAAACGATCAAGGAGGCGACTTTGGCAACAGGAGTTGAGGATTTGAGCAGCACAAAAAAGCGGGTCACGATCGAGATTCCCGCCAATATTATAGAAAAGGAATACGATAACGCCCTGACCAATATCCGGCAGAAGGCCAGGATCCCGGGCTTCAGACAGGGGAAGGCGCCGGTGAGCCTGATAGAGAAAAAATTCGGTCCGGACATCCGGTCCGACATCCTGGACAAGCTCGTCCCCGATTACTATTCGAAGACGATGAAGGAGTCGAACCTGGTCCCTGTCGACCTTCCGAAGATCGAGGAATCGCTTGAAATCAGACGTGGCGAGCCTCTGGTCATTGCGTTGACGGTCGAGGTGAGGCCTCAGGTGAGCAACCTTGTCTATACCGGTCTGAAGGTTGACGATATCCCGGTCGAGGTGACCGATGCCGAGATAGAAGAGACGATCACCGGCCTGCAGGAAGGCCGGGCGATGTATGAGGTGGTGGACAGGGAGGTCAAGGGCGAGGACCTGCTTGTCCTTGATTATCTGAAGCTCGATCCTTCGGGAGAAAAGGTGATCACCTCGGCAAAGGACCAGGTGATGAATCTTGGCACACACCATGTGCCGCGTGGGATCTCAGAGGCCCTGCTTGGCAAAAAGAAGGGCGCTACCGTCGAGATAATCCTCCCTGAGGTTGAAGGCGGAGAGATAAAGGATGAAGAAGAAAAAGGCGACCGGCTGAAGATCACGATCAAGGAGGTCAAGGAAAAGAAGCTCCCCCTGGTTGACGATGAACTGGCGAAGGACTTTGGCCATGACAGTCTTGAGGCGTTACGCGAAAAGGTGAAGGAAGGTCTTCTCCGGAACAAGAGAGATGACGCGGAGACAAAACAGAAGGCGCAGCTTCTTGAGCAGCTTGTCGCCGGGCATGACTTTGATGTCCCTGAGACGCTCCTTGAACGTGAACTCGAAACACTTGTCCTGAACGAGAGCCACAGGAATGCCCCGGCGGACCCTGCAAAGGCCGAGGCCGGGGCGATGGCGCCCGCCGCGGACCATGACAGGCTTGCCGCAGAGCTAAGGCCGAAGGCGGTGCATAATGTGAAGTCCTCCCTCCTGCTGGAGATGATTGCGGAGAAGGAGAACATCACCGTTGCGGAAGATGAGATCAAAAAGCGGATCGCCCTGCTTGCGCGCCACTTCCAGACCACGCCGGATGCGGTGATCAATCTCTTTATGACCCGCGACGGTTCTCTTGAAAACCTCAGCAGGTCCCTGCGGGAAGAAAAGGTGCTTGGCGCCGTGCTGGCAAAGGCCGAGATCGGCAAAGGAGCGTAGCAATGAGCGTGATTCCTATCGTGATAGAACAGACTGGCAGGACCGAGCGGGCCTACGATATATATTCGCGGCTGCTGAAAGACAGGATCATCTTCCTCGGAAGCGCAATCGACGATTATGTCGCCAACACTATCATCGCCCAGATTCTGTTTCTCCAGACGGAGGACCCTGACAAGGACATCCATCTTTATATTAATTCGCCCGGCGGCGTGGTCTCCTCCGGCCTCGCTATTTATGATACGATGCAGTACGTAAAGCCCGATATATGCACCTATTGCATCGGCCAGGCGGCGAGCATGGGTGCGCTGCTCCTGACCGCAGGCACGAAAGGCAAAAGATATGCTCTTCCGCACGCGCGGATCATGCTGCACCAGCCGATGGGCGGGTTCCAGGGCCAGGCAACGGATATAGAGATCCACGCCAAAGAGATCCTGAGGCTGAAGGATATGCTGAACGGGATACTTGCGAAGCATACCGGCCAGCCGTTCGAGAAGGTCCATTCTGATACAGACCGTGATTTTTTCATGTCGGGGGATGAAGCGAAGGAATATGGTGTTGTGGACGAGGTGATCCGCACGGTCAAGAAGACCGCGTAGGAACAGTGCACGCATCCGGCGTGTTCGGGTCCGGTTTTTTCCGGACCGGGGAGCATCGATCCCGGGCTTCGCTGGTGGGTGATGGAGGATACAATGGCAAAAAAAGATGAAGAGATACTGAAATGCTCCTTCTGCGGAAAAGGGCAGGAAGAGGTCAAGAAGCTCATAGCAGGACCAACCGTCTATATTTGCAATGAATGCATTGAACTCTGCAACGAGATCATAGCCGACGAGCTGTATGTAGATTCCGGCAAGGATGTCCTGCCGAAGCTGCCGACACCGAAGGAGATCCATAATGTCCTGGACGACTTTGTGATCGGGCAGGAACGGGCCAAAAGGATACTCTCGGTTGCGGTGCATAATCATTACAAGAGGATTTATAACCCGTCCGAATCCGAGGTGGAGCTGCAGAAAAGCAATATCCTTCTTATCGGGCCGACCGGGACCGGCAAAACCCTCCTCGCGCAGACACTGGCGAGGATCCTGGACGTCCCCTTTACGATCGCGGATGCCACGACCCTGACCGAGGCCGGCTATGTGGGGGAGGATGTCGAAAACATTATATTGAAGCTCCTGCAGTCGTCCGACTATGACGTCGAGAAGGCGCAGAGGGGCATTGTGTACATCGACGAGATCGACAAGATCAGCAGGAAGGCGGATAACCCGTCGATCACCCGGGACGTCTCAGGTGAGGGCGTGCAGCAGGCGCTCCTGAAGATCGTCGAAGGGACGATTGCAAATATTCCGCCGCAGGGCGGCAGGAAGCACCCCCAGCAGGACTTCATCCAGGTGGACACCACTAACATCCTCTTTATTTGCGGCGGAGCGTTCATCGGTCTCGACGAAATCATCGAGCAGCGCTCAGGCAAAAAGGCTGTGGGCTTCGGAACGAATGTCGTCAGCAAGACCGAAAAGAAGATCGGCGACGTACTGAGCATGACGGAGCCGGCGGACCTGATCAAATACGGGCTGATCCCCGAGTTTGTGGGAAGGCTTCCTGTCTTTGCCTCGCTAGAGGAACTGGACGAGGCGCAGCTCGTCAGGATACTGGTTGAACCCAGGAATGCACTGGTGAAACAGTATCAGAAGCTTCTGTCGTTCGACAACGTAAGGCTGAAGTTCACGGACGGCGCCCTCTCTGCGATCGCCAAGAAATCCGTGCAGCGCAAATCCGGCGCAAGAGGCCTTCGGGCGATCCTCGAAGAGATCATGCTCGACGTCATGTATGAGATCCCTTCCCAGAAGGGTATCAAGGAATGCCTTATCACTGAAGATACGGTGACAAAAAAGGAAAAGCCGATCCTTATCTACGAAAAACAGGCTGAATCCGCGTAGTCTTCCGACGGATTCAGATCTGCTGTGATTCCCAGCGGACGGCCGCAGCCGCGAGTATGCGGTTGCGGTCGAGCCGTTCGCCGATAATGACGATCCTGGTGTAATCCACGGGCAGATGCAGAGTCTCGTATGAAAGGGACCGGGAAGAGAGGTCGCACCGTTGCGGTCCGTCATACGTCTGGATCAGTGCCTTTGCCCTAACAACAGTCCCGTACCCGCCGCCGGAAAGATCCTCAAAGAAATCCCGTACTGACCGTGAGTCTACCGGACCCTGCAGCCTCAGCGAAAGGGTATCGAAGTGCAGCCTTGTGTCCCATTTCAGCGGGTTCCTCCTCTCCCCTGTGTTTTCGGGAAGGGGCTCTTCGACAGCGGCCTTCACTGTCCGGTAGGTTATTGCATATGGGTTCAGAAGGGCGACCAGATCAGCCGTTTTCTGTACGAGATCCTCTCCTGCAAGATCAACCTTGTTGATGAGGATCAGATCCGCCAGGGCCACCTGCTGTCTGAAGAAGTCTCCATACATTTCGGCCTCATGGAGTTCGACGAATTCTGTCGCATCCACGATGCTGACGACAGTATACTGCAGGAGGCCTATCTCGGCCATTGCATCGATGACGCCGGAAGGAGAGGCGATTCCACTCGGCTCGATGATCAGATGGTCAGGAGAATACTCGCCGATAATCCTTCTTATGGTGGAGATCAGATCGGATCTGAGGGTGCAGCAGATGCAGCCGCTGGGCAGTTCCACAGACTCGATGCCCGAGCCTGACAATATCTCTCCGTCGATACCGGCCTTACCGAAATCGTTGACGAGTACAACGGTTTTCTGGATGGCTCCGGACGCGATCCGCGTGATAAAGGTTGTCTTTCCCGAGCCGAGCAGGCCGCTGACAATTGTTATTTTCATAGCCCTTCCTTCCACAATATTATCATTCTCTGCTGTTATAGAGATCAAGCCTGTTGACAGTAACGATTATTATCTGATATCATTAATTAATTAAAAATAAACATTAATGGAGATGGCATGATGGCAAAGTACAAAGACATAGGAATAAAATTGACCCCCCAGAGACTCGCCATCCTCGGGTATCTGGAGGGCAACAAGGCACATCCCTCTGCAGAGGATATCTATAACGATCTTCATGCGAAATACCCTACGATGTCTTTTGCGACCGTCTATACCACGCTGGCTACGCTCAGGGCAAAGGGATGCATCTCTGAACTGTCGATCGATCCGGACAAGAAAAGGTTTGATCCTAACACCTCTGATCACAATCATCTGATCTGTACAAGTTGCAAGAGGGTTGTGGATATAACGGTCCCATTTGATCTGACGCTTCCTGAAGATTCGGCCTCCGACTTTATGATTACCGGGAGCCATGTCGAATTCTTCGGCATCTGCCCGGAGTGCAAAAAAAATAATCGTTATTCCAGGGAGGATATGGAAAAATGTGTGTAGACCATTCAATGAACTGCGTATGCGGCTTCAGCTCTGCAAGCTTCAATTTCAGGGACGAGGTCATGCCGGTGGAGGTGATCAACCGGCTCTATTGCCCGAAATGCTCACCGGATATCGCTCTGAATGCGGCTTCGATGATACGGGATAATGGCTGGATTATCGATTTCGATATGGATGTAGCGCGTTTTGCGGGCCAGAGGCTTCAGCCCGCGACGATCACGCCCGAGTATCTCTTCGATGAGGGGTACTGCACCTGGCGCGGTGTACATCCGACAGACCATATAGATTCAGTGAGGGAGCGGGAAGACCTGGTGAAGCTTTCAAGGAGCAACCCGAAAAAATACATTGAGGAGTTCAAGAAATGGGGCGCGGAGAGGATGTCGAGACTGGAAAGAGAAGGATGGCGCAAGGCCCGCGAAGCAGAATGATCTGACATGGAAGCAGGCCAGTCCCTGCAGCATTAAGAACATGCTGGTTCCGGGACTCGTGGCCTGTGCGGCATGCGGGGCCAGACAATTGAGAGGAGAACAGATGGATATCCCTGTAGAAAAAATTCCCGGCGGCTTCCGGGTGGACGGACTCGAACTCAAGGGAGGCAAGTGCGGTTGCACTTCTGTGCTGCCCTGCTGCCACAGCTGGTCAAAGCTGAAGAGAAATGGTAATGTATTAATTCACGCGAGCAAGGCGTCGACGCCGCAGACCAGGGACCATTTCTCCTGGGGCTACACGGTCAGGAAAGGCGATTTCGTCGTCGAGGTGACTATGGAGGACGCCCGGGACAAATCGATCTTTTCAGGCTATTATCCTCCCGATCTGGAGGACTGGAAGGCAAGGGGCTGGGAGGTGGTTTCGGAGACCGGCGCGCGTGAGGATTATGGCCTGTGGCGGTGCGCAGCCTGCAAGTGGCTGTACAAGGAGGCTGTCGAGAAGGTAAAATTTGAGGCTCTGCCGGCTGAATGGCGTTGTGCGGTATGCAAGGCGGGCAAGAACGTATTCGAACGGGTCGGGTAAAGGAGAGACGCATGACAAAGAAGGGACAGAAGTATACATGCACCATCTGCGGAAACGAGGCGCTCATCACTCATGAAGGGGCCGGGACCCTGTTCTGCTGCGGCAAACCCATGGAACAGGCCGGATAGGCGAGCCTCTGCCGTCTCAGAAGAAGCGGAGAAAATCATCACACCTATGGAGGTTGTATGAAGGCTGTTGAACTGAAGAAAGACATTTACTGGGTCGGAGCGATCGACTGGGCGGTCCGCGACTTTCACGGGTATGCGACACCCCGGGGCACGACGTACAACAACTATCTGATCATGGACGAGGAGGTAACCCTCGTCGACACGGTGAAATACGATTTTTCGCAGACGACGATCAAGAATATCAGGAGCATCGTAGACCCGGCGAAGATCAGGCACGTCGTCGTCAACCATATCGAAAACGACCATGTTACAAGCCTCGACGACGTGATGGCGCTTGCACCGAATGCAACGATCTATATCACCGATAAGGGCAAAAAAGGCCTCACACGCTTTTTCGACATATCGAAATGGGACATCAAAATTGTCAAGACAGGGGAGACCCTCACCATAGGCAAGCGGACATTGATGTTCCTGGAGACACCGATGCTCCACTGGCCAGATTCGATGATGACCTATGTCAAAGAGGACAAGGTCCTCTTCAGCCAGGACGGGTTCGGCCAGCATATCGCCTCGTCGACCCGGTTTGACGACGAGCTGATCACCTGCGAATCCATGTCTGAACTGGATGATGCGGTCGTCGATTATTACGCCAATATTCTTATGCCGTTCGGTCAGATCATCAAGAACAAGATTGGCGAGGTGCAGAAACTCGGGCTGGAGATCGATATGATCGCCCCTGATCATGGTATCATCTGGAGGACCCATCCGCAGAAGGTGCTGAAGGAATACCTCGCCCTTGCACAGGGCAAGGCGAACCTGAGCGTAGCCATTATCTATGACACTATGTGGCACAGCACGGAGGCGATGGCACTCCCGATCATGCAGGGCATCAGGGACGAAGGCGTAGACTGCAAGGTGATCAAGCTTCGGGCAACACCAATGAGTGCGGCGATAAAGGAATTCTGGAAGTCACGGGGCTGTCTTATCGGGACCCCGACGCTGAATAACATCATGTATCCGACTGTCGCGGAATTCCTGACGCACGTAAGGGGCCTGAGGCCGAAGAACCGTATCGCGGGCGCCTTCGGCAGCTACGGGTGGGGAGGTGGCGCGGTCAAGGACGCCTACGAGGAGTTCAAGCGTATGGGGCTGGAGGTTGTCGAGCCAGGCCTGCAGGTGCTGTATAGGCCGACACCGGAGGAAGAGACGAAGTGTTATGAATTCGGCCAGGCCTTCGCAAAAAGCGTCAGGGAATATCACAAGAAATTCGAGGAGGTGGTCTGATCATGTGGAAGTGTTCTGTATGCGGCTACGAGTATAATGAAGAGGCGGAAGGCACGCCGTTTGAGAGTCTGCCCGATGACTGGACCTGTCCGGTCTGCAATGCGGGAAAGGATTCCTTCGAAAAGGTTTAAGCCCCCCGGGCATAAGGGCAAAAAAATACCCTGCGTCCCCGCAGGGTATTTTTTTGCCCTGGCTGCGGTACTGTTTATTTTGACGGCTTGACGTTTGCTGCGGGCTTGGTTCCTTCCTTTGCGGTCACTGCCTTTAGGGGCTGCGCCGGCAATACGGAAACAGCTGCTTTTTTCTGCGGATTTGCGGAAACAGCCGCCGGCCCCCTGTGCTTCTTTGCATGTGGCCTGAAGCGTCTTGTCGGCTGACTTCTCTTTTTTGAAGTGGGTATAGGGCTGTAGTTCGGGTCGATGAGATAGGCATCCCGGAAAAAGTCGTCCGCCTCGCTGAACCGCTTCAGCTCATACAGAGAGTAACCCAGCATGTAATAGGCGGAGGCATCGGGGTTCTGTTCGATATATTTCCGGAGAAGCTCGACCGCCTTGCCGTACTTGCCGCTGTAATAGTATTTGCTGGCCGCCTCGTAATCACTGTCTGCTGCAAAAGCAGCCGCTCCCCATACGATTGACATCACCAGCAGTAACAGAACGATCCGAATGGTCCTTTTCATGCCTGCCTCCATCTTGCAGTATTTTTAATCGTCATCCCCATTGATGCCGTAGAGCCTCTTTGTCAGCGCGATCAGTTCGTCCCGGTCCTCGGCGTCATCCTTCAGGGCAACTGTCGGGGCGTGTATCAGTTTATTGATTATTGCCGCGGCCAGGTAGTCGACCGCCTTCATCTGTGCCTCATCCAAGCCCGGGAACTTGTTTCGGAATTTCTCCAGCTCTTCGATCCTGATCTCCTCCGCCCTCTGTCTGAGTGCGACGATCGTGGGCACCGAATCAAGGGTGGACATCCACCTGCCGAACTTGTCGACCTCTTCGCCGATGATCCCCTCGGCCTTTTCCGCTTCAGCCTTCCTCCCCTGGAGATTGGTGTCGACGACATCCTGGAGATTGTCGACGTCATAAAGGTAGACGTTGTCGATCCTGTTGATTTCCGGGTCGATATTCCTTGGCACAGAGATGTCGATGATGAATACCGGTTTCTGCTTCCTCTCTTTCATTACCTTCTGCATCTGGTCGCGGTGAAGGACATAGGTCGGGGCGCCGGTCGAGCATATGATGATATCCGCATGGGTCAGTTCTTCCAGGAAGTTCTCGAATCTGACCGCCTTCCCGTTGAACTCGGCGGCGAGCTCGCAACCGCGGTCATAGGTCCTGTTGACAACCATTACCCCAGTAACCCCGTTATTGACAAGGTGGCGCGCCGCGAGTTCAGCCATCTCCCCCGCCCCCATGAGCATGAATGACTTGCCGGACAGGTTCGTGAAGATCTTCTTGGCGAGTTCCACCGCGGCAAAACTGATCGAGACGGCATTTTCAGCGATACGGGTCTCGGTCCTGACCCGTTTCGCAGTCGAAATCGCCTTTTTCATCAGCTTGTTTAGGAGCACCCCGGTTGTCTTTTTGCTGAGCGAGAAATCAAAAGCGGCCTTGATCTGGCCGAGGATCTGCGGTTCGCCGAGGACCATCGAATCCAGGCTGGAAGCGACCCTGAAGACATGCCGCACGGCATCGGGGCCGTCAAGGGCGAAGAGGGCCTTCTCAAAGTCTCTCCGGGCCACCTCATGGAAGCCGGAGAGAAAGTCTTTTATCTGCTCCGAGGCGGCGGGGACGCTGTCAACGCAGGCATACAACTCGACCCTGTTGCAGGTCGAGAGGACCGCAACCTCTCTGACCTCCGGAAGCGAGTGCAGCCGCTTGATCCCCTCTTCCAGTTTGTTGCCGCTGAACGCAAGCCGCTCCCGGATGTCGACGCTGGCTGTCTTATGATTAACCCCGAGGGCGAATATCTTCATACAAACGCATGCATGCCTTTTAGAATGAGATTGACACCGAAGAAGGTGAAAAGCACCGCGCAAAAGCCGATGATCGAGAGTATGGCTGCCCTCCTTCCCCTCCATCCGGCGATCAGCCTGACATGGAGCACTGCGGCATAGATAAACCATGTAATCATGGACCAGACCTCTTTCGGGTCCCATCTCCAGTATTTTCCCCAGGCGGTTTCGGCCCAGATCACGCCGGTGATGATCGCAAGGGTCAGGAGTGGCCAGCCGATCGTGATCAGCCGGTAGTTGATCTCATCGAGCGTCTCGAGGCTCGGCAGTCTCTGGAAGAGTCCTCCCAGATGTTTGGATTTGACATAGTGCTCCTGCACGAGATACATGATCCCGATGCCGAAGGCGAGGGCGAAGGCCGCATCTCCTGTAAAGGCCAGCAGGGTATGTATCCCGAACCAGTAGCTCTGAAGCACAGGGCTCAGTGGTTTGATCGTGCGCGGCAGGATCGATGAAGAGAGCATCATGATAAAGACAACCGGCATGATGAACGACCCGAGAAGGCCTATCCGGTAACGGTATTCAAGGAAAAAGAAGAGAAATATTATACACCAGGCAAAGAAAGAGGACGCCTCGTGAAGGTTCGATATCGGGATGTGTCCGCCTATGGCATACATGGTGATGATGTCCGCGGTGTGAAGGGCGAACCCGAGCACCGTCAGCCCGAGCATGATTCGGGAGGTGGTCTTGGTGCCTTTGAAGAGTTCCAGGATGCCGACGATCGCCGCGGCAAAATAAAAGGTCAACGCAAATTCGAAAAGAATAATCTCCATCAAAAACAACCGAGTTGACAGTCTTTTATCCTGATACCGGCCTTATCCGCTGCCCTGCCGACCTCTTTATAGGGGACCCCCAGGTCCTCGGCGATCTTCCGGGCGACTGCGCAGGTAATCTTGCCGTTCTCAGCGTGTTTCTTTATTTCTTTCTCTATATTTTCGTTCATACGGGTCGTTTCACAGGTATACAGTGCTATGCCTATGCCCTGTATATATACAGAAATATTACAATATACAGGGTAAAAACACAATTTTAGAAGGGGTGGGAAGGGGAGACTTCAGGCTAATAGCCGACGGGAATGCCCGCCTCCTGCAGCTTCCGGACGATGCCGGACTCATCGTATCTCAGAAGGGGGGGGAGTGTGAGCCTTTCCGACCTGATGATCGCGGTGAGTCTTCCGCCCGGGCCCGCAGGCCCGATCTCTCCGAGTATCTCCCTGCCCTGCAGCTCAAGTTCCAGGTAGCCGCTGCCGGACCTCGACCCGAGACCCACGTCGATAAAACCGCGGGCGTGAGCTCGGTTGAACTTATTTCCGGTCACGTCGTAGATACGAAGCACCAGTGGTGTATCCCCGGCGGGAAGGGCCTCGGAAAGTATCTCCCAGTCGACGAAGAGAAGCCCGGGGTCCACGACGATCATCAGGAGTGCATTTTTACCGTACGCCGGGGGAAGTCCTTCCGGCTCATGGGTCTGTATATGACCGGCTGCTTCAGCCGCACCCTCATCGCGCGGCAGGAACATCTTCAGCTTCCTCATTGCAACATAACCCTCTTTGGCCTCTATCTCGGCGATCGAGAGGAGTTCCTCTCCCGGTTCCGGAAGTATGGCCTGAAACGGAGGCCTCTTCATTCCGGCCTTCTTCGGCGAGGCCGGCGTCCCCCTATCTCCGGCATCCGCTAAGAGAGGAGAAAATGCCGTGCTGATCAGGGACAGGGGGCGTGTCCTTTTGGTGCCCGGCCTGTCAGTCACAAGCGCGATTTTTCCCGGTCTTTTAACATATATTTTGCCGGGGCGCGCATATGCCTTCCGTGTTAACTCCTGGGCCGGGGTCAGCTGCGAGGATAACTTCCGCGCCGAGTTCACCGGCAACCTGCTCGTCAGATGCCTCGGGACAGCCTTGAGGGGTCTCTTTACAGGGGCCTTCAACCGGGTCGATGCCACCTCTACCGCAGACGGCTCAAGCTTCCTTGCCATCGTCTTTGGTTCTTTTTTCGCTGAGGCTGCCGGCTTGCGGGGTGACGGTTGAGTCTTTTTTGCCGGATCTTCCTTTTTTGTCTGAACCTGAGGGCTTTTTTTTGTGAGGGTGGCCTTCCTTGCCGGACTTTTGGATATCGTTGCGGCTGGGGCTTTTGCGGCCTTATCAACCTTTTTGGAAGTTACCACTTTTTTCAGCCGGGTACTTGCGCTGCTTTTAGTGTCCGGCTTTATCGACCGGCCTGCCGTGGCTGAGGTCTCTGCCTTTGTTGCGGGTTTTCTTGCGGCTGCCTTCACTTTTGTCCCGGTCCCGGCAGAAGTCTTTTCTGCAGGTTTTGAGGGAGAGACGGTCTTCTTCGCCTTTCCGGCAGAAGCAGGTTCAATCCTGATGCCTGCCTCCTTCGTCCTCTTCTCCGGGGGGGTGATCGTGGGAACGGACTTCTTCGCTGTCCTCGCCATTGCCTTTGGTTTTATTTTGGGTGCAGCCTTTTTCCCTGTCTTATTCATCTCTGTCGCGCCTGCGGATTTTTTCATCTCTTTTGGCTATATTGTATCAAATAAACCGGGAGGCGCCAGTTTTTTTATCTAATGGGCCTCTGCCCAGTTTCTGCCGTGGCCGACCTCGACCTTCACCGGGACCGACAGTGATATAGCCCCTTCCATTTCTTCCTTCACCACTGCAATGACTGTCTCAAGTTCGGTCTCCGGAAGTTCTACCAGGAGTTCGTCATGGATCTGGAGGATCATGCGCGAGGAAGGAGATTCCTTCTTCAGCCGGTGATGGATATTGATCATCGCGATCTTGATGATATCGGCAGCGGTCCCCTGGATCGGAGAATTGACCGCAAGGCGTTCGCCCTGCTGCCTGATCATCCTGTTATGGTTTCTCAGTTCCGGTATCGGCCGTCTCCTGCCAAGGAGTGTACAGACATAGCCCTGATTCTTCGCCTTCCCGACGATCGTGTCAATATACTTGCTGACGCCCGGATGCCTCTCGAAATATTGTTTGATGAACCTGTCGGCTTCACGGGTATCGACATCCAGAGTCTCCGAGAGGCCGAAGGCCGAGATGCCGTAGATGACCCCGAAATTGACAGTCTTTGCCACGCGCCTCATCTCAGGGGTGACCTTTTCGAGCGTGACACCGTAGATCTCTGCCGCGGTCCTTGTATGGATATCAAGTTCATTCCTGAAGGCGTTCAGCAGTCCCTCGTCCTGGCTGAGATGGGCGAGAATTCTGAGCTCGATCTGGGAATAATCGGCGGACAGAAGAAGGTCCCCTTCTCCTGCGATAAACGTTTCCCGTATCTTCTTTCCCCATTCTCCCCTCACCGGGATATTCTGAAGGTTCGGGTCGCTGCTGCTCAGCCTCCCTGTTGCGGTGATCGTCTGGTTGAACGAGGTATGGATACGGCCGGTTTGGGGATCAGCGATGGCAGGAAGGACATCCAGATAGGTCGTCTTCAGCTTGGTCAGTGTGCGGTACTGGAGCACCTCCCCCGGCAGTTCGTGCTGCAGGGCGAGTTCCTCCAGTACATCGACATTCGTCGAGAATCCTGTCTTCGTCTTCTTCGACGGCCTCAGCCCGATCTGGTGAAAGAGGATGTGGCTGAGCTGCTTCGGGGAGTTGATATTGAACTCCTCGCCCGCGAGAAAGAATATGCGCTGCCGGACGCTCCCGATCTCTTCCGTAATTGTCTTCGAGAGACGGTTGAGTTTCGCGGCATCAATCATGATGCCTGCCCTCTCCATATCCGCAAGCACCGGGATCAGAGGCATCTCGATATCGAAGTAGACCTGTTCGAGCCCCTGCTCCTTTAATTTTCCGAAGAGGACTTCCTTCAGTTCAAAGGTTAGCGCGGCGTCTTCAGCAGCATAGGCGGTCGCCTCGGAGAGCGGCACCTCCGCAAAGGTAGCACGCTTTTTCAGCACCTCGGTAAAGGGGCGCTTCCTCTTCCCGAGATACTCGAAGGAGACTTCATCGAGGCTGTGGTTCGCCTTGTTCGGGTTCAGCAGGTATGCAGCCAGCATCGTGTCATAGAGGAGGCCTTCGATCCTGAGATCGTCCTGCTCATTGGCCTGCCTGCTGTCCTGTTCAAGGACCATCATATCGAACTTCAGGTTGTGTCCGATCTTCCCTCTGCCGGTGTCCCGCATCAGCGGAGCAAGGGTGCGGAGCGCCTGTCTCTTCGGAATCTGGCTCCCCGCGCCTTCGAGTGCCGGAGCATGGCCGAGCGGGACATAGCAGGCTGTCTCCGAATTGCAGAGGGCTATGCCGACCAGGCTGTCCAGCCGTGCGCTCCGGCCGGCCGTCTCGACGTCGAAGGCAAACTCTCCTCCGATCGCACCGACCAATTCCCCGAGTCTCTCCACGGTCAGTACCGTCTCATGCTTCCGGACCGTCGCAGCGGTTGGCAGCAGCTTCATCATGCTCGAAAACTCGAGCTCCTTGAAGACCGAAAGAAGGGCCAGCCAGTCAGGCTCCCTCAGTGCCAGATCGGCGAGGGTATACTCAAGGGGCACGGAGGTATCGATCGTGGCGAGGGTACGGCTCAGGCGTATGTTGTCGAGATTTTCGGAGATCATCTTCCTGAACCTCTCCTTCGGTATCCTCTCTGGGTGTTCGATAAGTTCGTCGAGGCTGTCGACCGCAGTGAGCAGTTCGCGTGCGGTCTTCTCGCCGATGCCCTTGACGCCGGGTATATTGTCGACCGCGTCTCCGGTCAGGGCCATCACCTCGGTCACGCGCCCGGGCCCGACCCCATACTTTTCCCTGACGTACTCGGCATCGAGCACCCTGTCCTTCATCGGGTCGAATATGGTGATATGCTCGTCGACGAGCTGCAGCATGTCCTTGTCCCCGGTGACAATATGCACGTGGTCATCGGGGCCGGCAAGCTTCTTCGCGATCGTGCCGATGATGTCGTCCGCCTCGTACCCCGGCACCTCGAAGGTGCTGATATTGAATCCCGAGACGAGCTTCCTGATGTACGGCTGCTGCCTGACGAGATCGTCCGGGGCCTCAGGCCTGTTCGCTTTGTAGTCCCGGAAGAGCATATGCCTTTCGGTCGGGGCGGGGGTGTCGAAGGCGATCGCCAGGCAGTCGGGCTTCTTGTCCCTGATGACCTTCATCAGCATATTCGTAAAGCCGAAGACCGCGTTCGTCGGAAGACCTGTCGATGTCGTCAGCCCGCGGACCGCATAGAATGCGCGGTAGACATAGGAATTGCCGTCGATCAGGTAGATGTCCATGCGGGAATTATACTCTCGGGGAACGGGGCATGTAAATTTCAGGGGTGGACAGACAGCCCCTTTGCTAGCTCCTTGAATTCTTCTATACTCAGCGTTTCGGGTCTCCTGCCGGGATCGATTCCGGCCTTGTCAAGCGCCTCCCGCACCGCAGGACCGAAAGGCTTAAGGGAGTTCGAAAGGGTTTTTCTCCTCTGCGAAAACGCGGTGCGGACGACCTTGAAAAAAAGATTCTCCTCTTCAGCGGAGACAAGAGGTTCTTTTCTCATCGAAATGTGTACCACCGCGGAGTCGACCTTCGGCACCGGGTGAAACGCCTCTTTCGGAACGATGAACCGCAGGGACGGGATCGCATAACACTGGATTGCGATAGACAATACCCCGTAGTCTTTCCCGCCGGGAGGAGCGACGATACGCTCGGCGACCTCCTTCTGGATCGTGAGAGTCATCGATTCAAGGTGATGCTTTGCATCCAGCAGTCTGAAAATGATCGGGGTGGTTATGTAGTAAGGGATGTTGGCGACGACCCTGAAGCCTCCGATATCTTCGTAGGGGTACTTCATCGCATCGCCTTCGACGAGATCGATATTGCCGAATCCGCGCAGTTCATTGATGAGTTTCAGGCAGAGCTCATGGTCCAGTTCGATCGCGGTCACCTTCTTCGCCTTTTCGGCAAGGAGTCTGGTGAGGGTGCCCGGACCAGGGCCTATCTCTACGACAGTATCCTCTGACGTGATCCCGGAGGCCTCAACGATAGCGGAGAGGATCCTGCGGTCGTAAAGAAAGTTCTGGCCGAGGTGTTTCTTCATCATTCAGATCCTGAGCCGGGTCGCAAAGGCGATCGCCTCTATCAGGCTGGAGGGGTTCGCGGTCCCCTTCCACGCGATATCGTATGCTGTGCCGTGGTCTGGAGACGTCCTGATGACCGGCAGCCCGATCGTCGTATTCACCCCTGTATCGAAGGCGATCATCTTCAGGGGGATCAACCCCTGGTCATGGTACATGCAGACGACGATATCGATACCGCCGTGGTACGCCTTGTGGAAAAGGGTGTCAGGAGGGTAGGGGCCTGTGCACGGGATGCCTTCTCCTTGCGCGGCCTCTATGGCAGGGATGATCGCGGTCTGTTCCTCGTCACCGAACATGCCTGCTTCCCCGGCATGGGGGTTCAGCCCTGCAACCGCTATCTTCGGCTCGCGGATCCCCATCATGTCGCATGCCCTTTTCGCAAGCAGTATCGTCCTGAGAACGGATTCGCGGGAGATCAGCCCGGGCACGCTCCTTATTGAAGTATGGATCGTCGTGAGTACCACACGGAGAGGTCCACCGGAGAGCATCATCGCATAGTCCTGAGTGGAGGTCAGCTCGGCGATCATCTCGGTGTGTCCGGGCCAGTGCATGCCAGCCATTTTGAGGGCTTCTTTGGTGATAGGCGCGGTGACGACCGCATCCACCTCATGCGCAAGGGCAAGGTCTACTGCCTTCCTGATATATTTGACGCAGGCCCTGCCACCCTCTGCCGTGGCCCTGTTTTTTTCGAATGACCGGTCTTCGGAAAGATCGATCATGTTGAGGCGTCCGGTGTCTCCGGCCGCCTCGCGTGGGGCCTGCACAGGATAAAGTCTCAGGCGGGACCCGCTGAGGTCGAGCGCGTCCTGAAGCACGCGCCGGTCACCGATCACCACGGGTATGCATACCTCATGCACTCCGGGATGGGCCAGCGCCCTGACGATGATTTCGGGGCCGACCCCGGCGGGGTCGCCCATGGTTATCGCGATCTTTTTCATTCCCCTGTGATCTTCACGGGACACAGTTCTCTCCGAAAGCAGTCATTCTTTCCTCATCATTGAAATAAATTGTGTTTCTTTCATTATACAATTCGGATTGGGGGAAAACAGCAAATGGATCGATACGGACCTGGGGCAGGCTGCAGGTTGTTGCCCGCAGCCTGCCGGGATGCGGCAATTCAGCCCAGAGAAGAGGACCGGATTCTGACAGTGGGCCTATTTCTTTTTCGCAGACGCCTTCTTGAGCTTCATCGGCGTGTCGCAACAGATCAGGTGAGCCTCTTCCAGGCAGCCACAGACGCGGTCTACGGTAAAGGCAAACCCGCAGACGTGGCAGGCGAGCTTGCTGCCTTTCTTTATCGCAGGCTTCTCCTCAGTCGCCTTTTTTACGACCGCCTTCTTTACCGCTGCCGTCTTTGGGGCTTTTACTTTGGGCGCCGCCGCTTTCATGACGGTCGTTTTCTTGGGAGCAGTCTTCTTTGCCGCCGTCTTCTTCATTCCTGCCATAACGTTCTCTTCTCCTTTTCATTCCGCCCGTTCTCAGCGGTTAATATATACAGTATATCAAAATTTCTCTTCACGGTAAGGCCTTGAGGCAGGCGCGGCAGGTCATCATTCCTCTGCCCGGCCCCTCGGCAAAACGCATACTATACCACAGCCCCCTGAAAAAAGAACCTGTCAGTTCTGACAGGTGACAAACCGGGCAGACATATTTACAATAGGGCATGAAGAATGAAAAGACGCAGGTGACGCTGTCAGGGGCGTTACGGTCAGTATTCGGGTTTGAGTCCTTCCGGCCCAACCAGGAAGAGATCGTCGGGAATATCCTGGCCGGACGGGATGTGTTCGGCGTGATGCCGACGGGGGGAGGGAAATCCCTCTGCTACCAGCTCCCGGCCTGGCTGCGCGAGGGGATCGCGGTTGTCATCAGCCCGCTCATCGCCCTTATGAAGGATCAGGTGGACGCAGCCCGCGAAAACGGCATCCCTGCCGCATTTATCAACAGCTCCATGTCGCAGCAGGAGATCTCTGCGGTCTGCGCCTCTCTCAGGGGGGAAAAGGCCCGGCTGCTCTATATAGCGCCGGAGCGCTTTGCCATGCCCCATTTTCTGCTCTTTCTGAAAGGACTTCCCCTTTCCCTCTTTGCGATTGATGAGGCCCACTGCATATCCGAATGGGGGCATGACTTCAGACCAGATTACATGGTGCTTTCGACTATCACGAAAGAATTCCCGGATATTCCGGTCGCCGCGTTTACCGCAACGGCCACCCCGAAGGTGCAGGAAGACATCATCGAAAGACTTGGCCTCAGATCGCCGTTTATCGTGCGTGCATCCTTCAATCGGCCGAACCTCTTCTATGAGGTGAGGCAGAAGACCAGGGTGAAACCCCAGGTTCTGGAATTCCTTCGGGAACGCGTGGGAGAATCCGGGATCATCTACAGGACCACGCGAGATTCGGTCATGGAGATGGCTGCATTCCTGACCTCCCACGGGATAAAGGCCCTTCCCTACCATGCCGGACTTTCCGCCCAGGAGAGGAGCAGCAACCAGGAGGCCTTCAGCAGGGACGAGGCGCAGGTCATCGTGGCGACGATCGCCTTTGGCATGGGGATCGACAAGTCGAACGTCAGGTTTGTGCTTCATGCGGACCTGCCGAAGAATATCGAATCTTATTATCAGGAGACCGGACGCGCCGGCAGGGACGGGGACCCGGCCCATTGTATCCTCTACTTCAGCAGGGGGGATGTCCCGAAGATACGGTACTTCATCGATGCGATGCCCGATGCGCCGGAACGTTCCCTTGCGATAGAAAAGCTTAACCGTGTGGTCGAATATGCTGAACATGCGGTCTGCAGGAGGAAGCGGCTCCTCAACTTTTTCGGTGAGGAGTATCCTGCCGGAAACTGCAAAGGCTGCGACATCTGCACCGGAACCATAGAGAGGAAGGACATCACGACGGACGCCCAGATTGCGATGTCCGCGATATCGAGGACCGGCCAGAGGTTTGGCGCGGGCCATATCGCGGACATCGTGACAGGCTCAGACACAAAGAGGATACGCGAACTGAGACACAACGAGATAAAGACCTTCGGGGCAGGAAAGGACAAGGAAAAGACAGAATGGAGATTCCTCCTCAACGAACTCGTTGCCCAGGATATGCTGGTGCAGGAAGGCCATCCCTATCCAGTGCTGAAGATCACACCGAAAGGGGCGGAGGTCCTGTATGGACGGAAGACCGCGACTGCCATAATGAGGAAGACGGATAAACAGAAGGCGGGACCTGAATCTCCTTCATGGCATGACGAAGCCCTCTTCGAAAGACTCCGTATCCTGAGGAAGGAGATTGCCAGGACCCATAATGTCCCTCCGTATGTCATCTTCTCTGATAAGACGCTCAGGGAGATGAGCGGCCGGATGCCGGAGACCCTGCAGGAGATGAGGCGGGTCAGCGGTGTGGGAGACCAGAAACTCCTGCAATATGGCGATCCGTTTCTCTCTGAGATAGGTAAATATCTTGCTGAAAACCCCGGTATCCGATCAGCCGGCCACGGGGATGCCGGCCTCGCTGATACAAATTATAAGAGCCCTTCAAAGAAAAAAAAGGGGGAGACGGCAGAAGAGACGTATGCGCTGTTCAGGCAGGGGATGTCCGTCGAAGACATTGCGCGGCATAGGAAGCTTTCTCCGGCCACGATCGCCGCGCACCTTGAGCAGCTTGTCCGCAGCGGGCGGGATATCGATATCGCTCGCCTCGTGGATCGGAAGAAATTGGATGAAATTACTGCCGTGTTCCGGACTTCCGGCCAGTGGGGGCTGAACCCCGTGATAGAGCACTTCAGCGGCAGGGTGACATACGAAGAGGCGCGGATCGCGAGGGCCTGGCTGCAGCGCCAGAGGTAGGCGTTACGAAACAACAACCCTGAGTATCTTGCTCTTGCCGACGCGGACGATATGTTCCCCGGGCTCAAGGACAGTGTCGGGGCTGCCGACAACCGCGTCGTTGAGTTTTACCCCGCTTTGTTTAATCAGCCTGATCGCCTCGCCCGAGCTCTTTGCGAGACCGTTTTCCTTCATTATGTGAGGGAGCCAGTTGTTTCTGTCGGCTTCAGAGATCCTGAGCGAAACCGTTGCGATTGAATCGAGGTTCACCTTTTTATTTTCGAGAAAATCAACGTATTCCTTACGCGCCCTTTCGGCCGCATCAGACCCGTGGTAGCGTGTGACGAGCTCCATGGCCAGTTCCTTCTTTGCGTCCCTCGGATCTTTTGAGCCGTTTCTAAGGGCCTCTTTCAGGACAGCGAATTCATCGACCGTGATGTGACTGACCAGTTCGAAATAGCGTTCGATCATGGTGTCGGGGATGCTCATCACCTTTTTGAACATGCCGGTCAGCTCGCCGCCCGCATATTCGAAGGCAGGCTCGTTAATGCCGATATAGTTGCCGAGGCTCTTTGACATCTTGTGCACCCCGTCGAGCCCTTCCAGCAGAGGCATCATGAGGACCACCTGCTCTTCGAGTCCCATCGCCTTCTGCATCGACCTTCCCATCAGGAGGTTGAACTTCTGATCCGTGCCGCCGAGCTCGACATCTGCCGTAAGCGCCACCGAGTCGTACCCCTGAAAGAGGGGATAATAGAATTCGAGAATACTGATGGGCTGCTGGTTTTTAAACCGTTTTTTAAAGTCCTCACGCTCGAGCATCCGCGCGACCGTCTCGAAGGCGCCGAGCTGTGCGACCTGGATCGCGCTCATCGTCTCGAGCCACTCGCTGTTGAACCGGATGACCGTCTTTTCAGGGTCGAGGATCTTGTAGACCTGCGTCTTGTAGGTCTCGGCATTCTTCAGGACATCTTTTTTGTTCAGGATCTTCCGCGTCTCGCTCTTCCCGGTCGGGTCCCCGATCATTCCGGTGAAATCGCCGATCAGGAAGATGACCTCATGACCGAGCTCCTGGAACTGTCTCATCTTTTCGAGCAGGACTGTATGTCCTATATGGATATCGGGTGCGGTGGGGTCGAAACCTGCCTTGACCTTCAGCGGTCTCTGTTCTGAGGATGCCCGTTGGAGTTTCTTCAGCAGCGCCTCTTCGCTGATGATCTCGACGGCTCCCCGCCTGATCACCTCCATCTGTTTTTCGGGTGAAAGCATAGGGATTATGATAACCCTGCAGGCCGCAGCCCGTCAAACGCGGGGGATCGCACTGTCGACTAGATCCTGTCCGCGTGTAATGCGCCGGACATATACCCGCATGCATGACAAGCCATAGTGCTTTCATCTGTTTGCCTGCCGGAGTAATAATATGGTGAATCGTGCCTGATTGATATACCATAGGGGAGGAGTACATATGTTTTGTGGAAATGATACACAGTCCTGTTTGTGGTGTCCGGTCCGGGGAGAAGGGAACGGAGTTCTGCCTGCGACCGGTCAAGAGCCAGGGTATGGCACGGTCGGACTATGTATTTCGTGCAGTGGCGCGGGTCTGGAGAGGACCTTGCGTCCCGGAAAAACCTGGCCTGCAGCAGGCCGATTCCCCGGTCGGAACTGCCTCTCCTGCGGAAACGATCGGGGGGTGCAATGACAAAAGGCAGGGTGGGTGGCCTGGGCGTGCGGTCACCGGTTTTCCAGGGGATCCTCCCTATCACGGCATCCCGGGTGCCGGCGGATGTCATGGCCGGCATCACCCTGGCTGCCCTTGCCATACCCGAGGTGATGGGATACACGAAGATTGCGGGGACCCCCGTGCTCACAGGCCTTTACACCCTTCTCCTGCCGATGACTCTTTTTGCGCTTTTCGGCTCGTCCCGTCACCTTGTCGTTGGAGCCGACTCTGCGACAGCCGCTATCCTTGCTGCCGGAATCACCGGGATGGCGGCGTCCGGGTCGGATGAGTGGCTCGCACTGGCGGAAGTCCTTGCGCTCCTGTCGGCCGGTTTTCTTATTGCGGCCCGTATCATTCGTCTGGGGTTTCTTGCGGATTTCCTGTCGCGAACGGTGCTCGTGGGGTTCCTCTCCGGCATAGGCGTCCAGGTCGCTCTCGGCGAGATCTCAGGCATCCTGGGGCTTCCGGGGGGCGGGCATGGCCCACATGAGATCATGAACGATCTGCGCCAGATCGATCAGACGAACTTTTACGCACTGACGGTCTCCGCGGCGGTGTTTGTTATCATTGTCGGATCGAAAAGGATTTCACGGGAAATCCCTGGTGCGCTGATTGCAGTGACGGCTGCCATTGCGGCCAGCTGGGCGTTCCGGCTGGAAGCATATGGGGTGCGGACACTTGGCGCGGTCCCGGGTGGCCTGCCGGTTATCGGGTTCCCGGACGTGCATTGGGACAAAGGCCTCATCCTGAAATTGCTTCCCACTGCCTTCGCCATGTTTGTGGTGATGCTGGCCCAGAGTTCAGCGACATCCCGCGCCTACGCCGCGCGCTACAACGAGCGCATCAGCGAAAACGTTGACCTGCTTGGCCTGGGCCTTGCAAATGTCGGCGCTGCGCTGAGCGGGACTTTTGTGGTGAACGGAAGCCCGACGAAGACTCAGATGGTCGATAGTGCCGGGGGCCGCAGCCAGCTCGCGCAGGTCACCGCAAGCGCCGTTGTGCTGTTGGTGCTCCTTTTCATGACTGGTCCGCTCGCGGGCATGCCGACGGCTGTCCTCTCTACGGTGGTCTTCCTTATCGGCGTTGAATTGATCGACGTGAAGGGAATGCGAAAGATCTGGGTGCAGCGGCCATCAGAATTCTGGGTTGCGTTGATCACGGCTATCGTGGTGGTCATCGTCGGCGTCGAGCAGGGCATTCTCCTGGCGATGGTGCTGTCACTTATAGAGCACGTGCGCCGAAGCTACCGGAGTAAGAACGCTGTGCTGGCGGCTGACGAAGCGGGCGGTTGGAAGGCGCTGCCGGTGATTACTCCCAAGCAGATCCGGCCGGGCCTGCTTGTATATCGCTTCGCGCACACCATGTACTATGCAAATGCCGAACAGCTCTCGCGGGAAGTTGTCGAACTCGCTCAAAGGACGGAACCTCCTCTTGTCTGGTTCTGCATTGATGCCTCTGCGGTAGCTGATATCGATTTCTCCGCAGCCGCAACCCTGCGCGAAATTTACGACATTCTCAAGGGACTGGGGATCCGGCTTGTTTTAGCCGAGGTCGTCGATCTCGTCAGGGACGAGTTGGACAGGTACGAACTCACCGATCTGATCGGGAAGGACGCGTTTTATGAAACCATCAGTGAGGTGGTGCATGCCTATGACAGCGAGGCGGCTGGCAGGACGGCCGGTGGCTTCCCGGGGTCCTGAGCAGACCCGGGCGGGCATAGAATAACCTACAAGCCCGGACAGGTGTTTTCTTTTATAGGGGCATCTCCTAATGTATGTTCGACAGTTCTCATCACGTCGTTGATCTGAAAGGGTTTTAGAATAATGTCAGAAAACAGATGCCTGTGCGCGACCAGTGCCCCGTCGTCATAACTGCCAAAGCTTCCGGATATGAGCACAATTTTAAGGGAGGGATAAAGAACTTTCAGGGATTTAGCACATTCTATCCCGCTGAGGGCGGGCATCTGGTGATCCATTAAAATCAAGTCCGGGGGTAATTCGGGATCGATCGACCGAAGAGCCTCCCTGCCATCCGAGGCTTCCAGAACATTATGCCTGTTACGCAGCAGCACCCGCTTTAACAGGGTCCTGATGACATATTCATCATCTACGACCAAAACGTTTGCCATTATCAGACCTCCGCGCTTACCGCCATTGATGCCGAGAGGGTCGGACAAAGTTTGTATATGTTTCTGAAGCAGTACGTTTCCATCTGTTCAATGTTCGGCACATATCTTAATACGGATGCACCACATGTTCCGATATACCCTTCCTCAAAATAGGGGCAATTCATCTGTACCTCCGATAAAACTCATTGAAGTTATAATTACGCTCATAGGCTAGCTCGCAATTATGAACAAAATTTGAAGTTACGGGTGAAAAGCCGGATTCATGCAGTTAAAATTATTTAACCTTTTGTGCAATAATCAAGACATGATTCCCCTTAAAGATACCATTCCAAACAGGGCATTCCCTTCAACTACATGGATGCTCATAATCCTCTGCGGAGTGGTATTCCTCTTTGAAACCACGTTGCCACAGGAACTCCTTGATGAGTTCACCTATTATTTTGGAATTGTCCCTGTCGAGTATACAGAGCGTCACCGGCATGGCCTGCCGGTGATTGCCTACCTGTCTTTTCTGACCACGATGTTCCTGCACGGAGGATGGCTGCACTTCCTCGGGAATATGTGGTTTCTGAAGATATTCGGAAGTAAGGTGGAAGACCGCATGGGACACGGCCGGTTCCTTCTGTTTTATCTGATCGTGGGGATTTTGGCGAGTATCTCCTATGTCTACTTCAGCGCCAGATCCTCGATGCCCGTCATCGGCGCGTCAGGGGCGATTGCAGGGGTCATGGGCGCCTATTATGTCCTGTTTCCGCGCGCGCGGATTCTCACACTAATTCCTGTTTTCATATTTCCGTGGTTTATAGAGCTGCCGGCGGTTTTTTTCCTGGGATGGTGGTTCCTGATTCAGTTGTTCGCAGGAACAGTTGCCCGGGTGCTCCCTTCATCCGGGGGAGGAACAGCGTGGTGGGGGCACATAGGGGGTTTTATCGCAGGGGTTTTATTGGTGTCGTTTTTTTTGAAGAACAATAGACGGTACTGAGCATTTCAGCCCATTCCCGTTTCATGGGTAATTATTTATATGTCTTCAGGGACAACAGACGAGAGCATTACCCTTTTTGCGCCGCGGGATGAAGGCGGCAGTTGAACAGGGGGCTGCCATAACCGTTATAATGATTAAAAGGAGGTGACATATGTTTGAAGGACTGTTTCAACCGATGCACTTGCTCATTATTTTGGCTATTGCCCTCATAGTCATGGGGCCCAGCAAACTGCCTGAACTTGGGGCCGGTCTTGGCAAAGGGATCAGGGAGTTCAAAAAGGCGATGGCGGATGCAGCCAGGGATATTAATGTTACGCCCGAGGTAAAGGAACCCAAAGAGATTGCATCCCCCGCCACAATGGAGATGAACCCTGAGACTTCTTCCAAGGAAACTGTGGGCGCGAAGAAAGAAACCGCAGCATAGAGTATGCCGCAGGCTTTATGGCGGATTCCTGGTGAGGGCGCGAGTGTGGGATGCTGAGCCTGATGTTCCAGGCAAGATAAAATATCAAGGAGGAAAGCGCATATGAAGAATGTTGCAGTTATCGGGTGCGGTGCGTATCAGGACAGCGGGTATGGCTGTCCGGGGGAATGGAGATGTCTGAAGGCGGCAGCACTTGGTGAGGGTAATTTTGAAGAGAAGTCCAACGTGGTGGCCTTCTTTACCTGTGAGTGCCCGGGCCGTACCGTTATCCCTAATATAGGCATGTCAATGAAGCTGTCGGAGATCAAGCCGGATGTTATCCACCTGAGTTCCTGCATGGCAAACTCCAGGCCGTCATGTCCCTATACCAGCCCTGAAGACCTGGCCAGGATGATTGAAGAAAAGACGGGCATCAGGGTAGTGCTTGGGACTCACGATTATCATTGAGAGCAAACTGATGAAGGTGGGGATGGTGTGTCTGTCCCCGCCTCCGTGAATGACCGCCCCGGCCCCGAAGAAAACATCCTGAAGAAAAGCCCCGAAGGGAGCGCGAAAGTGGTGTGCTCTTCCGTAGAGGTGCTATTCAATTTAAATTGCATTAAGCGTCATGACGGGTTATAATGTGCATATGCACATTATAACGAAAGGAACGGTTGATCCACCCTGGTATGAGAAAACACGCGGGTCGTGTTGCGGTCGGCCGTGATGCCGGAGGTGGCTGCTCACATTTGATGCATGGCGGCGTTTCTGTATTGATATATCTATCGACCTTTAAAGGAGACCAAAATGGCGGAAAAGAAATTTGTGTTTATTATCACTGACTCCCATGACAATCCGGACAAGGTGGCCGGGGCTCTTCAGCTCGCGACCAACATGAAGGCGATGGACGCGACTGTCGATTTTTTTCTTATGGACAAGGGGGCTTTGCTCGCAAAAAAGGGCTACGCAGAGACTCTTGTCTGGCAGAAAAAGGATGAGTTCTCGCCTATCGCAGACCTGATGAAGACATTGATTGACGATTTCGGAGTGAAGTTCTACATATGCGCTTCATGCATAAAGCACTACGGGCTCGATAAGTCAGAGTTGATCCCCAACAGCGAGGCAAAGCCAGGATCTTTCCTGGGTGAAATGCTCCTGGAGAGAGAGGGGTTAACCTTCTAACCGGCGTGTAAACAAATATTCAGACAGATAATGCGCATATAGACACAATGACGATTCTCTCTGGCGGGAACTGATAAGCGCTAAACCATTATAAAAGGAGGCTTTCAATGATACGCGCAAGATACATCATGTGTAAACGGACAGCGGTTCGGCCAAACACTGCAGGCAGGGAAGTCGCTTTCAAGATGATGGGAACCGGATGCCCAGGCATTCCTGTTGTTGATGATCAAATGAAGGTGCTCGGCGTTGTTACGGCATTTGACATTCTCAAGGCCCTTCGCAGCGGGACGAAAATAGACGATCTCACGGTCGATAAGGTCATGTCCGGCGCCCCGCAGACCGCTGACCCGGATACGCCTCTTGAAACTCTTATTGACATGCTCATCAACAATAATTACTCGATCATTCCCATAACAAAGAACGATAAGCTTGTCGGGATAGTGAGCAGGAACGAAATCCTCGTCGCCTACGCCGAGCCTCATCTGTACCAGTCATATGAGGAGTAGTTTTGGCAATTAGAGATACAGGAGCGATTTATTGCCGCAAGGAGCTATACTGACGGGGTAATTATGCCGTCTGAACGACGATTATCCGGACAGCTGTCCCCGTGATAAATCTCTAAAGACTATGGACTGCCTCCGCGGTCCTCTCATCCCCCGATTTCGTGGAGCTTCATGAAGTTCGTCTTCTCCTGCGTCGGCAGGGGAGAACAGGTGATGATCACGATCCGGTCGTTCTTCTTCACGATCTTCTCCTCGACCAGGGTCTTTTCGATGTTCCTGAGCATCCGGTCGATATTGTCGAAGGGTTTCAAGTACATTGGCGTGACGCCCCAGTAAAAGGGCAGACGGTTTATTACCGATCTGTCAGGGGAAAAGGCGATAACCGGTACGGACGGCCTGAACTTCGAAAGCAGGCGGGCAGTGAAGCCCGACTTTGTGAAGGCGACGAGCACCTTTGCCCCAATGTCCCTGGCTGCGCTGCAGGCGGCGTCGGCAAGGGCGTCCGCGTACGAATTCCCGCGCTCATATCCGGACGAAACGGGATGAGAGGCCTCCGTAACCCTGATGATCCTGTCCATCATCCGGACCGCCGCCACCGGATGCAGGCCGGAGGCGGTCTCGGCAGAGAGCATGACGGCATCGGTCCCGTCGAGCACCGCGTTTGCCACATCCGTCGCCTCGGCCCTGGTTGGCCTGAGGTGTTCCTTCATCGACTCCAGCATCTGTGTCGCCGTGATCACCAGCTTTCCCTTTCGGTTTGCCCGGCCGATGAGGTCCTTCTGGATCAGAGGGACCTCTTCTGCAGGGACCTCGACCCCGAGGTCGCCGCGCGCGATCATGATTCCGTCCGCTTCATCGAGGATGCTCTCGATATTCAGGAGCGCCTCGGGTTTTTCGATCTTGGCGATGACGGGGACGATCCGCTTTTTCCGCTTCATGAGGGCCTTTACCGCAGCCACATCCCCGGCTGTTCTGACAAAGGATATCGCGACATAGTCGACCTTCATCGAAAGGCCGAAGAGAAGGTCCCTCCTGTCCTTTTCAGTGAATGATCCCTGTGAGATCTTCATCCCCGGCAGGTTCACTCCTTTCCTGTCCCTGATGATGCCACCCTCCACGACCTTCGACAGGAGGGCGCTGTCCGTCTTACCAGTGACCCGAAGCTGGATCAGGCCGTCGTCTATCAGGATGCGGTCGCCGACAGCAGCGTCCCTGAGAAGGAGGGGGTAGGAGACGAAGAGGCTCTTATCATCGCCTGTGCCATGGCCGGGGTAGATTGAAACGGTCGTCCCGCGCTTCAGTTCGGCCGCGCCGCCCCTGATGAGGCCGACGCGGATCTTGATCCCCTGGAGGTCCTGGAGGATTGCGACCGGTTTTCCGGATTTCCTGATCTCCTCGCGTATTGCGCGGATGACGCTGCGGTGCGCCTCGTGGCTGCCGTGGGAAAAGTTGAGGCGGCCGACGTCCATCCCTTCGTGGATCAGCCTGTGAAGGACATTCGGGTCTGAGGAGGAAGGACCGAGGGTGCAGATGATCTTTGCGCTTCCCATGTTTACCCCATAGCCCCCATGTCAGTAAGGATAAAAACTCTCCCTGTCGAGTGAGATATGCTCCTGCCATTGCGCGCCGCGTTCCTTGCAGTCGGAGCGGTAATGTGCGCCGACGCTCCCCCTCCTCCTGTCCGCAGCCTCGGTGATGATCCGGGCCACTGTCAGCATGTTTTTCAGTTCGAGTTCATGGCGGAGGGCGTATTCCTTCCTGACGACAGCGTCGTAGCCCGACAGTACGCTGCGCGCCTTTCCGAGAGACTCGGCGCAGCGGATGATGCCGACCTTCTCCCACATGACCCTGCGCAGGTTCTTCTTGATCTCGTCGCTGTTGGGAATAGAGGAGGGGGCTGCCTTGCGTTCGGTCTTCCCGGAGGGTACGACCGATGTCCTTCCGGCTGCGCTGCCTGCGCGGGCCCCGTAGACGAGACCTTCGAGCAGGCTGTTCGAGGCGAGCCTGTTCGCCCCGTGCACGCCTGTGCAGGCGACCTCGCCTGCTGCGTAGAGTCCCGGGATATTCGTCTCGCCGTCAAGGTTCGTCCTGACTCCCCCCATTATATAATGGGCAGCGGGAGAGACCGGGATCAGGTCTTCCGTGATGTCCACATCGTACCGCAGGCAGGTGGCGTATATCTGAGGGAACCTCTGCTTCAGGAAGTCCTTCTCCAGGTGCCTGAGGTCCAGATACACATGCCTGCTGTTCGTCTTCACCATCTCGGAGATGATCGCCCTCGAGACGACGTCCCGCGGCGCGAGTTCCTCCTTCGGGTGATAGCCCGCCATGAATCTCTGTTTGCTGGTATTCAGCAGCACGGCACCTTCGCCCCTCATCGACTCGCTCAGGAGGAACTGCGGGGCTGTCGGAGAATAGAGGCTGGTCGGATGAAACTGGATGAACTCCATATCCTCGAGTTGCGCCCCTGCCCTGAAGGCGATCGCCATGCCGTCTCCTGTGGCGACGAGAGGGTTCGTCGTTCTCGAATAAAGCTGGCCCGCCCCGCCTGTCGCAAGAATCGTGGCCTTGGCGAAGAGCGCGGTGAGTTCGCTGTCTTTCAGCACATAGGCGCCATGGCATTCGCCGTTATTGACGATAAGGTCGACGGTGATCGCGAAGGGGTATTTTCTGACCGACTTCAGGGTCAATACCTTCTGCAGCAGCGCCCGTTCCAGTTCCTTGCCAGTGGAATCTCCGTGCGCATGCAGGATGCGCCTGCGCGAGTGGGCGGCTTCGAGCGTAAGGGCCAGTTTCATCCCCTCTCTGTCGAACTCGGCGCCCCACTCGATGAGTTCCATGATCCTGTCGGTCCCCTCTTCGACGAGGGTCCTGACCGCCTCTTCACGGCAGAGGCCATCCCCAGCCTTCAGCGTGTCCTCCAGATGGATGCCGACAGTGTCTTCGTCGCTGATGACCGCGGCGATGCCTCCCTGGGCATACTCGGTGCTGCACTCGGACGGCCTGTCTTTTGTCACCACCAGTACCTTGCCGAAGGGGGCCAGTTCTATCGCTGCTCTCAGGCCTGCGACCCCGCTGCCGATGATCAGAAAATCCGTCGACTCTGTATTCATACAGCAAGGATACAGGACGCGGCAGAGGAAATCAAGCAACCATCCGTCCCGGAAACCCCTGACAACGGTCCCCGCGCAACACCATTTTTGATGAGAATTCAGGGCTGTGATAAAATACCCCAAAAGGAGAAGTGACAATGGAGATCATCCGCATACCCCGCATCATGCAGGACACCTGCAGGAGGCATATCCTCAAGGGCCGTTCCGTCGGCTTCGTCCCGACGATGGGTGCTCTCCACGAGGGCCATCTCAGCCTGATGAAGAGGGCGCAGAGGGAAAACGACTCTGTTGTCGTCAGCATCTTCGTCAACCCGGCCCAGTTCGCACCTGCAGAGGACTTTGCCGCATATCCAAGGGATATCGACAATGACCTGGTAAAGCTCAGGGACCTTGGCATAGACAGTCTTTTCGTACCCGACAACAGCCTCATGTACCCCTCAGGGTTTTCGACCTCCGTGGAGGTCGGGGGGCTTTCCGACCGACTCTGCGGCCTTTACAGGCCCGGCCATTTCAGGGGCGTTGCAACGGTCGTCGCGAAGCTGCTGAATATCGTCGGCCCGACACGGGCCTATTTCGGCCAGAAGGACTTTCAGCAGACTGTGGTGATCCGGAGAATGGTGAAGGACCTCAATATGGATGCGGAGATCGTTGTCTGCCCCACCAAGCGCGAGGAGGACGGCCTGGCGATGAGTTCCCGCAACAGGTACCTGAATCCCCAGGAGAGAACTGCTGCGGCTTCCTTATACAGGGCTATGACGCTGGTTTCGGAGGACCTCCGGTCGGGGACGAAATCTCCGGCTGCTCTGAAAGAAATGCTCCACGCCGCGCTCGCGAAGGAGCCGTTGATCACAGGTATCGACTACGCCGGCATTTTTCATCCCGAAACCCTTGATGAACTGCAGGAAACAGGCCGGCTCAGGGAAGTCCTGATCGCTGTTGCGGCCAGGCTCGGGAAGACCCGGCTTATCGACAATATCGTGGTGAACCTCGGCTGAACCGGCAGGGGGCAGTCTGCACTACCTATCGAATCCATCAGGACAACGACTGAACCGCTGCAATAAAACAGCAGAATTGTCAGGAGAATAAACAGGGGGCTGTCCAGAAATCTCATTCGCCTTATGCCCTGCCGAAATGCTCCGGCCTAATCTTTTTGTCTCATGCCAGGAATCAGTGGGAGGAGCTGTCCATGAAAAATAATTAATACAGTCTTTACTTTACAAATAGGAGATTATGCTTTATATTAAATCGAAACTTAAAAGGGCGACTACCGAAAATAGCGAAAGCAACTCCGAAGTAGTCAAAATTATTAACCACGACTGCCGATAATAGCGAAAGCAACTCCGAAGTAGTCTCTACCATGGGAGGTAACATTGAGAAGGCTAATGTCAGGCTTGGTAATGGTTTTCTGTATTGTGATAAGTTCCTACACGTTAAGCGCGGCAGACGGGCATAGATCGTCAACATGCACGTACACTTATTCTGATTGGGGAGCCTGTCAGCCAAACAACACTCAAATACGGACGGTACTATCAAAGACACCTTCCCGATGCACGGGAACACCGGTCACCACACAATATTGCAACTACGTTTCACCAACGCCAACCCCGACCCCCACAAGCGGTGCATATACAGTGATAGGCTGGAATGATTTAGGCATGCACTGTATGAATTCAGAATTCAAGGAGATGGCAATCCTGCCTCCCTATAACAACTTAAAGGTCCAGGTCCTGCAAAAAGGACAGTCACCTAAGATAGTCACTTCCGGCATAACGGTAGAATATTCGATAATAAATAATACTACCAGCTCGAACAAAACCGATTTCTGGCAGTATGTACAACAGCTTTTTGGCGTGGCATTAGCGCCGGATATGGGATTGGCGGGGAAGGGCCTGTCCGGGAAAATGACGGCAGT
The DNA here is from genome assembly GCA_021814475.1 of Nitrospirota bacterium. Taxonomy (GTDB): domain Bacteria; phylum Nitrospirota; class Thermodesulfovibrionia; order Thermodesulfovibrionales; family UBA6898; genus PALSA-1316. Next base: position 6,139 of record JAKAIE010000020.1, on the reverse strand, counting down.
GAACGACCATTTTGAGGCGATCGGAATCCCCATAACGCCCTATGACGACCAGTTCAAATGGAACCCATATCAACGGGCGTCAGTCACAGTCAAAGATCTGACCGGTAAAGTTATCGGTTCTACTGAAGTGGTAATACCGGTTTCAGATGAACTCAACTGCGGTAAATGTCACGCTACCGGCGGGGTTGCCTCAGGAAACATAAATGCAGGTTCCCTCGAGAGCAATATCCTGACACTGCATGACAAAAACAACGGAACGAATCTGATGGGCAGCAGACCTGTCCTCTGCGCAAGCTGCCACAGTGATAATGCACTTGGGTTAACCGGTAATCCGGCTTTGCCGTCGCTGTCACGGGCCATGCATGGCAGGCACTCCGAGCTTGGCGCCACTTCCCCGGGTTGCTATGACTGTCACCCGGGTCCAAAGACCCAGTGCAACAGAAGTGCGATTGAGGGTATGGGGTCGGTTGGCACAAATCCAAACTGCGAAAAATGTCACGGGACATTGCAGCAGCTTGCGCAGGGACTGGATAATGGCAGGATTCCTTGGGTCCAGGAACCTTCCTGCGCGCAGTGTCATGACTCCGGATTTTCAACCGGCACGGCATTATACAAAAACTCAAAGGGCCACGGCGGAGTTTACTGCGAAGCATGCCACAACAGTTCACATGCCTGGTATCCTTCAAAGAATGCACTGGATAACGTTCAGCCGATAAAATTACAGGGAAATGCAGGCCCGATAGGGAAATGTGCCGTGTGTCATACAAATACGCCAAGCGGAGAAATTCATTAGCCGACTGGAGATTTTTATCACTGCAGTAAACAAAGTAACAGGAGGTCAGCTATCAGGTAGTCCCTGATAGCTGACCTGACTCCCCGAAACCGGACTTTCTTTAAGAGTGTCAACAAATTGGGACAGTGTCCCTATCTGTCAATGGGACGGTTATTTCATCTGGTTAAGGAGTCTCCCTAGGTCCTCGAGTGCCTTGCCGGCTTCTTCGTACTTTCCTTTACCCATAAGATTCCTGTAATTTTCGAAGGTCCTTGCTGCAGCGGCAACAAGGTCTTTTATTTCCGTCTTTTTCTCCTCTTTTGTTTCGGGTTTTACTATGCTCCCGCCCGCAGGGCCCGAGAGCTGCGGGAAGAATTTGGAAAGGGCCTCCTCAAAGGAGGCGCCGTACGAGAGCTGATCTCCGAACACGACAACCACTCTTCTCAGTTCAGGCATTTTTCCGACTGCGGCCTGGATATAGATGGACTGTATATACATAAGCCGGTATCCGGAAAGCGGCACGGCAAGGAGATTTCCGAATCTTACCTGGCTTCCCTGCTGGTTCCAGAGGGTGAGATCCTTGCTTATTGTCTCGTCCTGGTTGATGCGGATGCCGATCTGGAGCGGCCCGTAGACCTGGCGGTCCTTCGGAAACTTAAAGAGCATCAGCTTTCCGTACTCATTGCCATCGCACCGCGCCATGATCATGGCCACCATGTTGTTCCTCGGGCTGCTCTTGTCCGTGCTGTAAGGAGAAAACGGGAGGGTGAGTACAAACTCCTCTCTGTCCGAGCCAGGAAGCCTGGAGATCAGGTAATACGGCAGAATGGGTTGCGCCTCCTCCTGCCGTACGGCGACCCTCGATATTTCCCAGGCATCCTCCCGGTTATAGAACACCCCGGGGTCCGCCATATGATAGATCGCATAAATATGGCTCTGCACGGAGAGAAGGTCCTCGGGATATCTCACGTGTGCCTTCAGTGCCTGGGGCATTGCCTCGAAGGGCTTGAACAGCTTGGGGAAGGCCCGGGCATATGCCCTGATGATAGGATCGGTCTGATCCGCAATATAGAAGTCCGTCGATCCCTCATAGGCATCGACCACAACCTTGACGCTGTTACGTATGTAATTTGTCTTCTCTATAGTCGGCTGTGAATACGGGTAGGTCTCAGCAGTCGTGTATGCATCCCAAATGAAGTAGATCTTTCCGTTCGCGATCACATGGTACATGTCGTTGTCGAATGTGAGAAAGGGCGCGATCGTGCGCACCCGCCGGCTGATGTCACGCAGGAAGAGGATGCGGCTTTCGGGAGTTAGTTCCTGTGTAGTGAAGAGCCTCAGTCCGTCGAAATGCATGGAGACCGCGAGTTTCTTCAGGAAGCTGTCGATTTTAACGCCTCCACTGCCTGCATAGGTATTCTGGGCGTTGGTGTCGCCCTTTGGATAATCGAACTCCTTCAGCCTGGTGTTGACGTAGACATGGTTGAAAGTTTCTTCGCCGAAGTAGATGCGCGGCTGCTCCAGCCTCAGTTCAGGATAGGACGAGACCGGAGGGATATCCTTTATATAGTATTCGGGCAACCCTTCATGCGTGAACCTGTTGACCGGGGCGGCAACATCGCCGTACCCATGGGTGTAGATCATCGTCTCGTTCTGAAACGTCCGCGACTGGGCGGCGAGGCGAGCGACGTTCAACTCCCGCAGGGAGAGCATGAGCTGGGTGAGCTTTCCGTTGAGCATATAGCGGTCTACATCGACATCAGGGAAATTGTAGTAGAGGCGTATGAACTGCGTCTGGTCGTTTACCGCCTTGAGGATGTCCGGAGACCAGAGACGTATGCTGTTGATGATCGTCAGGTCGCTCTGTGCGAGATCGCCGCCCGGAGAGGGATTGACGGGAAACTCGATTTCGGCGACATTGGTGAGTCCATAGGCTTCCTTTGTGAACTGTATATTCCTTTCCAGGTAAGGGCTCTCAAGGGGAAGTTCGTTAGGTGCTACCCTGAAGTGCTGGATTATCTGTGGAATGACCTGAAGACCGACAATCCAAATGCTGCCAAGGAGGGCTGCGCTGGCCAGATAGATCACAACGGTCCGCCGGGTGGAACTCGTGAAGGATGCGTAGAGAAAAAGGACAAGACACCCCACCAGCGCCACGAGCGCCACATTGTACGCCGGCAGCTGCGCGTGCAGGTCGGTCCAGCCCGCACCGTAGACCACTCCTCTATGGGAATAGAGGAGTTCGTAGCGGGCGATGAAGGTCCTGGCGATGAAGACTACGGTTCCGAAGACGAAGTTCGCCGAGATTTGCGTGACAAGACGGTGGGCAAAAGCGTTTCGGGTAAAGTTGCCGAAGGCAAGCCCGGAGAACGCACGAAAGAATATGTTCTCGGTCACATAGAGGCCCCCGACGAGCAGGAGGGAAAAAGTGAAGAGGCTGCTGAGCGAATCCACGACGAAGTTCCATAACGGGAGACTGAATATGTAGAACCCGATGTCCTTCAGAAAGACCGGGTCCTCCCTTCCAAAAGGAACGGCATTGAGAAAAAGGAGCACCTCGTTCCAGTGAGCCGAGCTTATCGTGCCGGAGACGATGAACACCGGAATCTGGAGGAAAAGCGCTGCCAGGAGAATAAGCCTTGAGCGACTGCCCCTTGCGGGCGACGGCCCCGCAGGTTTTAGGCCGTGGTACCAGAACAGGACGTTTGCCGCGCACAGGGATATCGCGATAAAACCTCCGGCGAGAAAAAGTTCAGCGCGGAGGAAAAGTACCTTCCAATAGCGGCTTGTGTATCCGAGGTTGTCGTACCAGAGAGATTCCAGGTAGACGTCGCTCCAGATGTGGATGCCGGCCAGTGCCGCCAGTCCCAGCAGCCCCAGTATCCCAGCCCTTTTGAAATGACCCTGCTTCAGGCTGCGCAGCGCAGGGAGAAAAAAGATGAGGCCTATGACGGCAAAAAATAAAAAATTGAGCATGGAGTCTCCCCTGTTTGATCCTGTATCGGTGACTCACGTAGCATATACGTAAGCTGTCCCCGCCGTCAACGGGGCGGCCGCGTATCTTTCGAATCTCATGTGAAGAGCATAGTATAGTACCAAAGGGTACGGGTGAAACGGCAGATGGTTATGAAAAGTTCCTGCGGTATCTATATATCTTCTTTGACCTTTTTGTAGAAATCGCAGTCGACGCAGGATCTGTACTTCTTGGCATAGGTTCCCTGAATATCTCCGTTGCAGAGAGTCCCAACGACAAACCAGCAGGCCCTGCCGCCATTCGTGCCGCCATGTAGTCCATCCAGTTTTTTCGTTGATGCTGCAGGGCAGATGCCAAAATCATTAATATGGTTCCCTTCCGGTTCCCTTCCGCATTTCTTAAATTCCCAGCAGTTCACCCATTTTTTTCTATTCATTCTGAGACCCTGGCGTTAGTATCACATGGAATCTTCCCGCGCGTCAATCCGCTCGTTGCTTTTAACGGGAGATAATTGCACTCAGGGGGCGCGATGAGAATGACATCCGCAACTTTGATCATCGCCTTAAACTCCCCGACCCCTTCTGCGGGCGCGTCTTCCGGATTCCGGGTGGACGCAGGCATCCCAGCAAGATCAAACAATTCAGGCTCGGTGTCTCCGGCAGAAGTACCTGCGCCCTCAGCACACGCATGGTCCCAGGGGCCAGACCATCAATAAGCTGTATTCTATAAGCAGAAACATCAAAGATGATTAATATCAGCTGGTTGCGCTGGCGCAGTTGACATACGCATAAAATAATGTTTATATGAAAGTAGTAGATACCATTGGAGGTCTTGCATGCTGAAAGCTTTTGCATCCTATATGACGTATGAGTTCATTGGGCTTGATCAGGGCTCCAGGATAGGGGATGTCCTTAATTTCTTTATATATGACACGATCAAAATATTTCTGCTGCTGACGGTCATCATACATGCAGTTTCGATAATAAGAAGCTATTTTCCGCCGGAAAAGACCAGAAAGATCCTGGCACATAAACGGGAATTTATCGGTAACATTCTCGCCGCATTGCTCGGTGTCGTCACCCCCTTTTGTTCCTGCTCCGCAGTTCCGCTGTTCATCGGCTTTGTGGAGGCCGGCGTGCCCCTCGGCGTCACGTTCTCTTTTCTTATCTCATCGCCGATGGTCAATGAAGTCGCTGTCGTTCTCCTGTGGGGGCTTTTCGGCTGGAAGATAGCGGCCATCTATATGGTCACCGGCCTCTTGGTCGCCGTCCTGGCAGGGTTCGTTATCGGGAAACTGAAACTTGAGAAATGGGTCGAGGAGTATGTATACCAGATCAAAACCGGACAGGGGCAGCAGGTCCTCACACAGACGTTCAGGCAAAGGCTCCAGTATGCACGGTGGAATACCGCGGACATTCTGAAAAGGATATGGCTGTATGTTGTCCTGGCGATAGGTCTCGGCGGCTTCATCCATGGCTATGTGCCGCAGGACTTTCTCGTGCGGTATGCAGGCAATGGCAATCCCTTTGCCGTGCCGATGGCTGTTGCCCTGGGCGTGCCGCTTTATTCGAATGCGGCGGGTGTTATTCCCATTGTCTACGCCCTTATGGAGAAAGGGTTGAATACGGGTACGGTTCTCGCCTTTATGATGGCGGTGACCGCGCTGTCGCTTCCCGAGATGATTATACTGCGCAAGGTTTTAAAAATCCCGTTGCTGATCGTGTTCGCGGGGATCATGACCGTGACTATCACAGCGGTGGGTTATCTTTTTAATGCCATTTTATAGGAGGATGTGTCTATGGAAATCAAGGTATTAGGTCCGGGTTGTGCAAATTGCCACACAATGGAGCAGCTGGCCAAGACGGCGGTCGCGGCGCTCGGCATCGAAGCGAGGGTCGAAAAGATCTCCGATATCCAGGAGATCATGAAATATACAATGTCTACTCCGGGGCTCGTGGTCAACGGCAAACTCAAACATGCCGGAAAGCCGCTGCCCAGCATTGAAAAAGTGAAAGCCATGATAAAGGAGGAGGCATAGTCATGCACGATTTGATGAATGTCTTGAAGGCGCTGTCCGAGGAAACACGACTCCGGATATTGAAGCTGCTGGAGAATGGAGAACTCTGTGTCTGCGATATCGTAGCTGCTCTCGACATGGTCCAGCCCAAAGTATCTTTTCACCTGAATGTACTGAAAGAGACAGGCTTTCTGAAAGACAGGAAGCAGGGACGATGGATTCATTACCGCATCGACGATTCGGATTTATTTATTAACTTGGCAAGCAAATAGATTAATAATGTGATATAATTGGTGCATGGAAAAAATAGATGCACGGACACTCAATCAGGAAGCGCAATATCAAATTCGAAGGCAGGTCGTAAAGTTACGCAAAC
>JAKAIE010000019.1 GCA_021814475.1 Nitrospirota bacterium | reverse complement strand
GGCTTCTTGATACCATCACCTGCCCGTGATTAGCATCATCAGACATGCTGCTGAACATTTCGTTGATAATACCGTGGATATCAGGGTTCAGAGCTTTTGGCTCATCGTATGACTTCCACCCTCTTGCAATCTCAAAGGCAAGTTTCAGGTAAAGCGGCAGGCAGTTCTGATGGAATTTATCCAGCACCTCTTTCTTCTGCTCCGGCTGGAACATCCTGCCCTGTTCTGCCATCCAGAGATCAAGCAGGGCTTCACCTTCCGTATCGTTCATAACCGGCAACTGCATGAGATTATCCTTATCAATCCTTCTTGCAAGGCTCTTATAGCTCAAGTCATCCGTGATTGCTGAAGCGATTATCCTCACATGCTCAGTCAGTTCATTCGGCAGCCAGAGCATGGACTTTGCATTGTTGACCTCAGAAAGCTGGTCAAGAGCATCTATGAAAATAATCAGGGGCTTTTCTGTTGTTGCAAGTGTAAGTCTCTTTGAAAACTCTTCGACAAGTTCCTTGAACTCAGTCGGGATGGCTGTCTCATCCAGCCCGTAAGTGCGGCCTGTCTGCTTACAGAGGCTTTCAATCAGGGAGTGAACATTCGAAGATGAGGGTGTCGCCCCTATATGGCGAAGGATCAGCTCTGCATCGGAATGTGCTTTTGTTTCATTCTCTGCGGCATAGGCCATGAGCGCTGATTTGCCTGAGCCCGAAGGGCCATGAATAACCAAAGGCTGTTTACTATCGCCGTTAATATATGCTGCGATAGCGTCGAGGGCTTCTTTTCTGCCAGTGAAGTTGCGTGCCCGCTCTTGGCCAAAAGTTTTATGTTCATCAATTTCAGCATCAAGAGCGTCGATCTTCTGGAGCCCTTCAATCTCTTTAAGGATTATTCCGGAGAGTTCTGCGTAGATGTCATCACAGAACTGTTTAAGATGAACCGTAGATATTTCACCCCCTCCACCGGCGGGAGAGCGCTGGGGAGATGGAGTATTGTAGTCATGCACATTGCCAGGAAGCCGCCTTCTGAGTCCCTCTTTCAGTCTTTTGAGCTTTTCATTAGCTTCTCTATCTATCCCACCATTTTCATCAAGATCAACATAGTCCGCAGCCTCCTTTCCATGCGGCAGTTTCTCAAAGTTCCTGAAAAAGCAGAAGACATGCTCCTCAGAGCCTTCCGCATCCAAAGCGCCGCGCACTATCTCCTGCTCTGTGGCGGAGGCCTGATATTTGACAAGAGCGTCGGAGGGTAAATTTATTGAGCTCACCGCTCGACGAAGAACAGTCAACAACCTCCTTTCAACAGGTTCCCAGACGGCAAAGTCTTCATATTGTCCGGTCCGAGGCTGAAGGTCATATACAGGAGGCACGGCATTGTCATCCCTCCTGTACCATGTGGCAAGCAGCTCTTGCTCATCAGGCGATGAAGCTTTCTCTATCTCCTCAAACTCGTCAGCAGGTATCTCATAAGGTAGAGGCTGCCAGCCGTACCTGTCGCCAAGAAGAACGATAAAATTCGGGCGGGGTGAAAGCCTCTGACATCTCTCAACCTCCTCAAGGCAAATCCTCATGGCCTGCTGATCAAGGGCTGCCTCCTCGCTCACACCCCAGCGCAGGTCTATTGCCTGAAACCGGCAGCCATACTCTTCACACAGCTTCCTGAGCTTCGGAAACACCTCTCCCTGCAGCGCATTCCTCTCCGCCTTCAGATCGCTGAAAGTTGAGCTGACAAAAACTCTGACTGTTCGGCTTGATTGAATCATCTTGCTTCAACCGCAAGCTTTGGCTCAAGCTCGTCAAGCGTAATGCGGCGATTGCCGTCGTAGAGTTTGAGAAAACAGACCTGGCCGTTGTCTTGCGTAACTATTGCCTCGCCATTGGATTTAAGCAGGCGTGCAGTGCATCTTGACATGCCATGCCAATAAACAGACCCTAGAGGTTTGTAACGGTGAAAAAATAGTATCATCCAGTTCGTATAAGCTATGGCTCCTGAATGGCATGACACATTTCCTTTTCCATAAAACAATTCGCGTGCCTCTCTGAAAAGGGATAACGCTTCGTTATAAGAATAAACATCATATTTGGAACCATCAGAGTCAAAAAGTCGCCAAGTATCTGACAAAGAAATTATGCGACCATCTGCTAATACCTGAGCTCCGCTAACCCATTCGGTGTGCCCCTCAAGTACATGAAGTGGCGTCCCATCGGAGCTCCATATCCGGAGAGTCTTATCCTCTGACCAGGAGAGGATGCGACCATCAGAAAGCACCTCTGCTCCGACAACCATGCCAGTGTGCCCACTGAGAACATGAAGTGGCGTCCCATCTGAATTCCATATTCGGAGAGTCTCATCCCGCGACCATGACAGGATGCGGCCATCCGCTAATTCAAGTGCGCCAAAAACGCCATAAGTATGTCCCTCAAGTACATGAAGTGATGTGCCGTCTGAATCCCATATTCGGAGAGTTTTATCCGCAGACCATGACAGGATGCGGCTATCCGCCAATTCCAGTGCGCCAAAAACCCGTGAAGTATGCTCCTCAAGTACATGAAGTGATGTGCCGTCCGAATCCCATATCCGGAGAGTCCCATCCCAAGACCATGAGAGGATGCGGCCATCCGCTAATTCAAGAGCGCCTGATACGCCATCAGTGTCTCCCTCAAGTACATGAAGTGATGTGCCGTCCGAATCCCATATCCGGAGAGTCCCATCCCGAGACCATGAGAGGATGCGGCCATCAGAAAGCACCTCTGCTCCGTCAACCGTGTCAGTGTGCCCATTGAGAACATATTGCCGAGAAGGACCATCTAAACCCCATATCCGGAGAGTCCCATCCCAAGACCATGAGAGGATGCGGCCATCAGGAAACGCCCATGCGTCTTCAACTCTTTTAGTGTGCCCCTCAAGTACATGAAGTGGCGTCCCATCGGAGCTCCATATCCGGAGAGTCTTATCCCAAGACCATGAGAGGATGCGGCCATCCGCTAATTCAAGTGCGCCTGATACGCCATCAGTATGTCCCTCAAGTACATGAAGTGGCGTCCCATCGGAGCTCCATATCCGGAGAGTCTTATCCCAAGACCATGAGAGGATGCGGCCATCCGCTAATACAAGTGCGCCTGATACGCCATCAGTATGTCCCTCAAGTACATGAAGTGGCGTCCCATCTGAATTCCATATCCGGAGAGTCTTATCATCTGACCAGGACAGGATGCGGCTATCCGCCAATTCCAGTGCGCCAAAAACCCGTGAAGTATGCTCCTCAAGTACATGAAGTGGCGTCCCATCTGAATTCCATATCCGGAGAGTCTTATCATCTGACCAGGAGAGAATTCGACCATCCGCTAATACCAATGTTCCATAAACATGCCCGGCGTGTCCCTCAAAAGCGTGAATCGGGGAGCCGTCTGACTTCCGAATCAGCATTTTGGGCATATTAGGGTACCATTCTGTTTTAGTAGACCAAGACAAAATGCGGCCATCAGGCAACACCCGTGCACCAGCAAACTCGTCAGTGTTCTCCAGTGTATGTATATGAAGTAGTTTGCCATCTGAGGCCCAGACTTGCAGGGAAGAGTCCTCAGACAGCGAGATGATGCGACCGTCTGGCAGTTCAAATGCTCCGATAACACTATTAGTGTGTCCCTCGAACACATGAAGAGGCTTCCCATCTGAACTCCATATCCGGAGAGTCTTATCATCTGACCAGGAGAGAATTCGACCATCTGCTAATACCCGAGCTCCATTAACCCTGCCAGTATGCCCATCAAGAACATGAAGTGGTGTCCCATCTGAACTCCATATTCGGAGAGTCCCATCCCAAAACCATGACAAAATACATCCATCGGGGAATACTTGTACGCCGTGTACGCTGAGTTCGCCCTCCATCAGCACTCCCATGCACGGATCTATGCCAGCGTGCTTCACTCTCTTTTCTCTCCGCAGCCACATCCAATCAACCTTCCCTTCGACTAAATACTTTTCCGCCCCTATCGTCACAGGGCTGTCATCAGCATGCTCCATTGCAAGCTGAACCAATATCTTGTATGACGGCCATCCATCGTTGCCGCGCCGAAGAATGTGGGCTTTTTCTCTGAAAAAGGCCTCTTCAATCCTCAAACTGGTTTTCAAGTCTGAGGGCAGTTCTTTTACTAACTCCCGGTAGTCCGCAAGGAGTCTCTCCAGATGTCCGGCCTTCACCCGTGCCATCATGAACTCAAAGTTCTTCAGAACCGTTACAAGCTTTCCATAATACTCCACTTCAGCAATATGCCCAGGAAGCCACTGGAGGCTGTAGTCATCCATCTTTTCAGCACCTGCTTCATACTGATTCCAGCCATCCTCAGCCAGGATCTGATGCCCATACTTTTCATCTATGAAATATATTCCGGCGCTTGCCTTGACAGTTATCCAGTCCTTGATAGATCGGTGAAAAGGGCTGATGGTGTCATCTATCGTATCTCCGGTCCGTGGGAAGAGCGAGCCGAGCATGTCTGTCACATCAAAGAGTTCCATCAGGTTCTTTTTCTGCAGAATCCTCATCAAATGACCAAGAGTGAGCGGCTCAAAAGATGCCAGCACTGCACAGAGCAGCGGCCTGACTTCCTGATTGTAGTATTCGATTCTCTCAGGTGGAATCCGGTTGTCAAAAAACTGTTTATAGATGTCCCCCAGGCCTTTTGGAAACTCATCTATGCGGTCGAGCGAGAGCCGCTTCCCCCTAATCTCGTCGCAGACATGTTTCACATACAAAAATATGCCTTCGCTGCGTTCAAGTATCCTGTCAGTCTGCTCTTTGGTGATACCTGCAAGCTGATGTTTCAGATACTCCCTTATGTCGTTTCTGTTTGCCTCTGTATCTGTATCGAGAAGATATGGCGAGAGGGCCTGAAGTGATGAAGTGATCTCCTGCTCGGGCCGGGAGGTGACCAGAAACCTAAGCCATGGCGGGGTCTTGTCAGCACAGCGTGACAGAAATCGGACTATCTCATTATTGCCCTTGAAGGTTGCCTCATCCAAGGCATCTATCAGAACCACAACCGTTCGTCCGGGGTCAGGGAAGTTCTCTGTTAATGGCTGGACGATCAACTTATCAAAGAGGGTGTAGGCCTCGTGGTATTCATTGGCTATCTCCTGTACAGGCAGGCCCTTCAGTTTTTCTTCATACTGCTGAAGCTGGGTTGAAAGCTGAAAGGCTACAGACCTGACAAGCTTGCCAGCATCACGTTTCTCCTCGCTGTTGATGTCGCAGAAGTGATAGGCAGCAATTTCCCTGCGGTTGTCCCTTATCCAGGCCGCCACCGCCGACTTTCCAGTGCCGGGAGCGCCTGTCAGCCAAAATATCTTTGAGCCATTGGGGTCCTGATACCATTTATCTACTTCCTCTATGACCCACTTCCTTCCAGTAAAGTCCCGAAGAAGCTTCTGTATGTCAGCATGGAACTTTATCGGATCCAGAGCGGCAAAGAGTTTGGACTGAAACCCCTCAAAATCAACCCTGTTTTCCTCCAAAGCCGAGATCAACCGCTCAAAGCGCTGTTCATAAGTGACAGTCTTTTCATCGGGAGGGTAGCTGTCCTGCATATCGAGATACTGCAGACGGCAGATCGATAGGGGTGGCTCGCTATATACCAGCATGACCGGCACTATGGGAAGGGATTTTGAAAGAGCTCTTGCCAGTTCATTGAGGCAGTAGCCATCAGGCCGACGGGTCGAGTGCGGCGTCATGATAAAGACAACGCGCCCAGTCGTAATATCCTTTGCAACATGGTTGAGCCCTTCGTCTATATACTGCTCCCAGTCCCCGCCCTCTTTTAGCCTCTCACTGTCAAACCAGACATCATGCCCACGTTTTGCAAGATCGTCCCTCAGCCTCTTAGCCAGCACGGCATATTCGTCCCTGCCGTAGCTGATGAAGATACGAAGAGGGGTTATCTTTTTTTCGGGGATGAATTCATGCCTGCACTCTTCCTCTTCACATATATAAATCTGCTTCTTTTTGCTGAACATTACGTCAGTAGAATTGCATTTAGGACACATCACATTTGGCATTTAACTTTTCCCCTTACGTATTCTTGGCCTGCTTCTTATATAACTGCCAATTTCATGGAACTCTTTCAATTGCATTGAAACAGCTCGGCATTATTATCAGTTTCATAGATAGTGCAGACAGTGAAGTATGACATCCCTCCCTTTACCCCTTCTTGATATCCCTCTTGTCGATACAGACGTTGTACCCAAAGGATTCAATCTCTTACCGAATACGCTCTACGAGAACGCAATCTTGATCATGTCCGTAACTGAAGAAGATTTTCATCACCTTTGTCCGAATTGCTGTAGTGCCAAGCTATATTCCTGCCGGTATAAATGACCGACGTTCTCCCATGTCCAACTTCTCGTTGCATCGTAAAGTTTCTCTGACGTAGTTAGATAGGAGTCCTGGTTGTCGTCCATAAACTTTGATATCGTCTCTGCAATGGATGTCGCACTGAAACTGTGAGCTATGAAAACACCGCCTGTTTCGATCTTCTTGGCTTTTGCATATTCAAATGGAGTGCAAATAACAGGCCGACCCGAAGACATGACAAGCGGCACCGTTCCGCTTGAAGCATGTGATGGATCTTGATAGGCAAAGATACCCACATGGCTATCTTGAACTACCCGAATCTGCTCACTGAATGGAAGGTAACGCCCGAGTATCGTCACAGCATCTGACAAATTGAGAGATTGAATCATTTTATTAATTTCGGAATAGTAATAATTTTGCCCACCAAACTGTTGCTGAGGTTCACCCGCTATCACATATGAAAGATTTCTCCCTCGCAGCTTCAATCGCCAGATAGCAAAAAGAATAGCTTCTAACCCCTTGTCCTCGCGAAAAAAGCCCGGGGTAATCAGGCGCAGTGGTTTTGATCCATTTCCGTTATTACTCCACATTGAAGGACGTGTGTATGTGATCGTGGGAATGCCGTGCGCTATAGTCGACAGATTATAAAGTCGGCGACCAAGAAGATATTCCAATGTTGATTTGGCGGTCTCAGTTAAAACAATTACGCGGGAGCTTCTTCGTACGATAGAATCGATAATCTCAACTTGCATTTTGCTCCGCACGCCTGGGCCGAATGTCGTATGGAGAATCGAAACTATCGGCTTATTTACTGCATTTAGGAATGGAATTATGTTTTCACCCTCCCTGCCTCCCCATATTCCAAATTCATGCTGCAAGCTTATCGCATCGCAATTACTTTCAGATATCTGTTTAGCAAGATTGGTTATTTCATCTGCCGAGTTGACATTAGCTTGACCACTAATATTTGCGGCAGCGTTCTCCCCGTAGTGAAGACAGTATTTCCTGTTTTCAAGATATGGCATGGAATCAATCAGATCTGAGGCAAAACTGGCTATTCCGCAACGCAAGGGCGGAAATGTTGAAATGTGAGCTATAATCATAGTCCCTCCTCGTTATATCTGATCAATGATTTACCGTCATCGTCACTTCAGTGGTCTCGCACTGGTATTCATGCTCATCACCCCATGCCATGAGCAAGAGACGTGGTAGTCCTTCAAAGGTAAAAAACATTTCATATACCTGCAATTCGTCAAGTTTCAGCACAACTTGGCCTGTTTGCATAATTTGCAATAAATATGTAACAGGCTTTTCAGTCTGCAATTGAGGGAGGGGTATGTTAATCCCACTGCGATCTCCGTGCTTATAAGCAGTTAGGAACCAATCCTTCTTATCAAGATTCTTACCAATGTGCACCACAATGTTTTGACCATGGTTCTGAATACTTCCGGCGCTAAACAATGGTTCGCGTGCATCTCCGAACTTGAAACCAAATCGGAAATATTGAGACGTGGTCCAAAATTTACCTTTTAGATTGATGCTAAAATAACGTTGAGTTGCGATTGGGAATAAATAATAATCAGCCCATTGCGGACTTATCTTCTTAGTTCTAAGAACAATCCGCTCTACAGTTGCAACTATTGTTTGAGGGTTTTCAGGAGGTCGGATGGACGTGAGACACGATAGCTTCATCTTTGCGTTGCATGCATTTATATATGCGGCAGAAATACTTTTTTTGAGAAGCCCTCGAAGCTCTCTTAAATCGTTATACTGGTGACTGAGCACCCCAAGTCGCTCCGTTTTTTGTCGAAAATAGTGAACAAGTGCAAGCTGATGAGGATCAATTTCCCAAATTCTCTTTTGTTCGTTCTCAAAAAAGAGAAGCACCTCAACCCGCTTGCCGGATCGAATTGCTGATATAGCAAGATCGAACTCTTCCTCGGTGCCGGAATTTGCGCGCGGTGTTGGAGTGCCTAAACGACTTCCTAAAAACGTAATAAATATATCGTAGATATCGACTTGTTTATTAATCACTGATTGTAAGTAATCCCCTGCTCCTGCCGCAATCTCTTCAGGCCATCTGATTAACTTAATCTTCGGCAACCCTTTCTTGCCCGCTGCGGCATTTATCCTTCGAACCTCCCCAACGACAAGGTCTCTCGCCTCTTTCATGCCGCTGGGGGAGGACAAGAAGATTACAATTTCGGCGTTATTCACTGTTTCCCCTTCTGTAAACATAGTTGTCTATTATTCGACAAAGTTGTATCCCATCGACGGAGCGGTCGTATCATCCCCCTAAGAACCGCATCCCCTCTACAGCTCAGGACTTTTTCATTACTCCGTAAATCCCTTGCACTGCATCCTCTGCCCTCCATCAAATGGCTACCCTTTTGGCACGTTAATGGGCTTTGCCCTATGCAATAGAACCCAATCCCCATTCTCCGCCAAAGCCTCCTTGCCCAAATCCAAGACGATCTCCCGAGCCTTATCAAAGTCCTTGCTCTGAATTGCCTCTGAGAAGTGTCTTGACGCATGGGCAAACATGTCTCTCATGCGCGCGTACTGTTTCTCCTGTTCTGCAAACGCGCGTTTTTCGATATACCCCTGCACGGCTGCCGCCATTGCCAGAAGAGAGCCAATCGACACGATAAGCACGCTATGAACAAACTTAAATTCATGCAGTACATTATGAAGAACAATCATGGACATAACAATGCCCAGTCCGCTTAAATATAATGCTTGGGTATGCGATTCACGCTTGGTCAATTCCGCACTTTCCCTCTCAGTTGCTTTCACAAAATAGTTACGCTGATCTGCAACCCAATGTTTCTCTGTCAGGCTGTATGCGTACCCGATATCATCGTTGTTTTTCTCATCTTCGCATTTTTTCGAATTACACATCGGAAGGCTGCACGAGCGTATTGCAAAGCGTATCCAGTCCATTTCACTCCGCTGTTTCCGCAAGTAATGCTCCGAAACGTTCTCGTTCAGCGCGATCATATTCCAGAAAATCTGAACCCGCAGGCCTTCGGCAATTGCGCGGTAATCAAGGTGCTTGTTTTGAACATCCCCATCCTTTGTCTTCTTGTACCACCAGTACGCCGCCCCCAAAAGCAGCGGATACGACAGCAACATGTACTGGTTCTTGAAAAACTCAAGATACAGCTGAAGACAAAATACGGCGAGCACAACGAGGACGAGAATGCCTCCAAGCGTCAGATTGCTTTTTCTCTGAAAATGCAGCGCCAGCGTGTCGGCAACGGCATAATGATGCAGAAGCTTTTGCACTGAGGACGGCAGGGAGGTCGTTTTCTCGTCCGGGATGGCAAAGGCCCCGTTCTTCTTTATTTCAGCGGCCAGGCTCCCGGACAGGCTGCCTATATCGCGGTTATAGTCGTCGATCTTTCTGAGAATATTGCTGAACGTCACCTCAAATGCTTCTTCATGGCTTACCGTTTCAGGATAATATTTCCGGACCGTAAACTGTTCCATTCTGGGATTCGGATTGCTGATTCGTGGCGTCACAACATGGTAAACTGGCCCGCTATCTACCAAATCAAGATGCTTGCGCCGCCGCACATAGGGTTCCGGGATGCCCTTTAGCTTGAACTGAACGATCTTCGACGTTCCGCCGACTTTTTCGGTTTCATCTCCGTCCCATAAAGCTATAAGTATTTGACTGTGGTGGGCGATATATGCGCCGACCTGCTCATACTGCCTGTCCCTGTGCTCGGGTCTGCCGATGTTTTCAGGTGTGTTGCCGGCAACAGAGGGCAATGAGAAATGACTGTCCGCTCTCTGTAATACTTCTCTGAATTCAGCTCTTGACTCCGGCGTCTGAAAATCCTTTTCATACTCTTCAGCCGCCATTGGCAATGGCACGATAAATTGTACTCTAAAATCAGGGGCAGTCTGGAGCGGACTTTCCAGGGCGACCTTTGCTGCCAGTCTATCCGCTCCTTCCGCAAGCGGAGACAGTAACACAATCGGCGAATGTGGGCATTGCTTATGGATCTCTACAAAGATCTGCCGCACTTTTTCCGCCAATTGTTCCCTGTCTCCGTCTCTCAAGTCCCTGTGCCCGGTCACACCGATCACGATAGGAATGAGTCCGGCGCCCGATGTGTCATTTATGTTGTTGACTGTAATCATACACCTGAAATTATTCCGCATTTTCCATAAAGGTTCAGCGCTTCATCAAGGCTTAATGAAGCTTTGAATACTGTAGATGCATGAATATCCAATGAGAATAAGTACATGCGAAGCGGGGGCATCTCTTTGTCGGACGTAAATGCATGTCTGCATTCTTCATCTAGCATCGGAGTAAGGCATGAAGCAAGTATGGATCCCATTATCCTCATCTATTACCATTCCCTGCAGCCCTTCTTCGTCGATTCTTCCCACCATCCAGTCAGCATGCGCCGCTTTGGCCGGCCGTACCATGAGATCTTTGTCTAGCTCCATCAACCCCTCCTCTGTTTCCTGTTTTATCTATACAAATTAGATAACCGGCAGATTCGAGGATATCCGGTATATTCAAAACATGGCTTCTGTCATAATCCTTATAGTTGTCGTTGTTGATACCTACCTTCCGGTGCGCCTCCGTCACCATGTCAAGTTCATGCCAGGACACAAGACAGGGATGCAGCCTATTTTTCGGGTCCTGGCTCTGATCAGCGACCCCTTTTTGCCATCCATTTATGAAATGAAAGGCGTTCCATCTTTCGTGTTCCATAATCGCCAACTCATCTTCATCCAGTTCGCTCAATAATTTCATATAATGGTCTCTGTCGCAAAGAGTCTGCTCTCCGGAAACGGCTGATTTACGCACCTTGGAAAGTCCCAGCACATGCAGTTTTGTATCAATATGCTCTGCCTGTGCCCGATTGGAATTTCTCTTGAATATCGGGAGGTCCTGCCATTTCCCCCTGCCGTATTTGACATGGCAGGTCTTAGCGAGCAGATCAAGCTCTTCATCAATCACAACGTCATACCCAAGAAGCCTATGTGAGCTTCCAAAACAGAAGAGGTTCTTCATGCCTTCGTTGTTTGCATCGATAAAGGATGACAGAGCGCTGTCGTTTTCGACTTGGACATGTATGTTCGCATTATCAACTAAGGTGGCCAGCCTCATCCCGGTTGAAAGATTCTTCCGGTCATCCTCAAGGCAGATAACAACACTGCTGTAGTCCGTCAGCTGATTAGAGCTGCGGGCAAGAAGATCATCAAGGTCACAAAAAATCACAGGTCTCGCAAGAGCCTCTCTTATATATGGATATCGACGCATGAACGATCGTTCTTTATCATTAATTTTGTTGTCTGCTACAGTAACCCTTATCTTCTTCTGTTCGGGGAAATGGCCTCTCCGCGCAGCCTCGAGCAGCACATTCTCCCCCGAAAGGCCAAAGCCGATAATCAGGAGATGAATCTGACCTCCGCCTTTTCGTATATTTATGTTTTCATAAAGAGGATGCGCGTTAAACAGCATTTTGGCGGAATTTTCATAACAATTGAAAAGATGTGTCTCCACTGCCTGCTTATACTCTGAGTTCTTTTCATATTCCTCAAAAAGAGCTGTCATCTGTGGATCGGAGATATGAACATGGCATGTTATCGGGCTGTTGCCCTTTCTCTTGCGCAAAAGAGCTGTCCGGTAAAGGTTGGTAACAACAGAAGTATTTCTGGAATCATCCCTGTCAAGGCACAAAAGATGGCTGCAGTTGTAAACACCCGCCCTCTCCAGCATATCCGCATCAGCAGGATCTCCCGCGATTATCGGGATGCCCTTCTTCCTCAACTGTCTGGCTTCCAGGCCATCGGTTGAATCTGCAATTATGATAACTCTGAAGCCTTTATACTTAATCTCCTCTGCAAGGCCACCTGCGCCGCGATCGATTCCACAGATAATAAAGTGTCTGCCTCTTGCGGCTGTAAAGAGCATATTTGTGTATCCTAAAATGCTCTGGATCGCCTTGTATATCGTAACGCCGGTAGCGGCAGGTGCAAGCCAACGGGCAACTTCAAGCGGCAGCGGTATCTTTTTTCCAGCCTGAAAATCTATATTGAGAGTAAAGAGTCTCAAGGTATTATACAGGCTGTCGAGCAGACCCGTTCCATTGTATCTGATAAAACCCTGCACCCCCAGTGTCAGAGATAACCCTACCATGGTGAGAACAAGAAGAACCCATTTGTTCTTATCATATACAGCACTAAGGTGTAATCTCACTGCTGACTTCCCTGCAGGCACGTCGCGACTTCCGCCTAACATAGCATCTCCTGTTCAGTTTACTCCGCTGCAATCATGAGCCTAAGGCCGACTAGAGTGATCTCCAGTAGCTGAGCGACCAAGGGGGTTGATCCTAAAGGGAAGAATGTAAGCTAACATGCAGACATCCACTTTTCTGTCGCTCATGACCATCGTTATCCCCCTTGGTCAGCTCTCATGACCCTTTCAGCTCACTACTTGCCGTCCTTCACTTCGTCCCCTCCACAAAGACCAGCATCTGCTGATCGCCTATCGAAAAAGCCTCCTCAACATGCCCCTTGACACGCTCCTTAGCCCCGACATTCGGCAGACTCCTCTTGGTAATTACAGTGATCTCTCCCGTTTTGTCCTTGAGCTTGAAGAACTTCACAACCAGGAGAGATGTACTGTCAGTCACATCACCAGCAATTGTTATCACCTTGCCGTCATACTCCCGCGGGTTCTTAAGAATTTTCCCAATAGGTGTGTGGTCTACCTGTGTAAAAAAATATACCCCGCCACCGACCAAAACTGCAGCAAGCAGAACTCCGATAATAATTTTTCTTATCATGTCCACTCCTATTATGTGTTTACCGATTGATCCATTTTCAGGACAACTCCTGGCACAGGATAAACGTCGATCTTGTCATTCTTATGCTGCTCCGGGAGTTCTCCGATCTTCCAGCCAGCTGATGTCATTTCGCAATAATAGAATTTATTTCCTTTGTGTTCAGCAAATACTCCGGGAATGCCCTCCGCCCCTGCTACCCCAAGGGCCGCGTGCCCCGGCAGAAATAGGAGCGCAACTTCATATCCCATCAGTTTGAGGATGCTTGCCCCTAGGATCGAGAAGTCCTCACAATCACCTGCAGCATCCACAAGAGTCTCGACCGGATATTTCGGATACTCTCCTTCGTCAGATTGATACGTTATGATCTGTTGTACAAAAGACAGGACAAAATCGACCTCCTCATAACTGCCGTAGGGCTTGCCCATCCGCTGAAGCCGGAACGCAATCTCCCGAATTTCGCCGCAAATCCCTTCCGACGCATACTCGCGCGCCCATTCGGTCGAGGCAACCCTGGCTTTTGATTTGCAGAGATCGTAAAGTGACTTCCGGATAACAAGATCCAAGTGATACTGCTGCCCTTTGTGGAGCCAGGAATAGCTGCGGGCAATATCTTCCTCAATGCTTCTCTGTTCTGGATTCCGCGGCAGGGTCACGAGTTTCGGATCAGGATCATCATCCTCCAGCATCTTCGGAAAATAATCGATATTCATGAAGTTCATGAGTGATACCCCCGCAATCGGGATAAGAAAGCCTATCCCCTCCACCCAGATTCCTCTGTAGTGAACTATAGCAAGGACAGACAGTCCGCTTCCGATAGCTGCAACTATTGAGATCCATCCGGTCCCCTTTAGCCTTGTCAGATTTCTTAACAAAGGCTTAAGACCCGGATTGAAGGAATGCACCAGATAGACAAACAGCAGGGCACAGAGGAACGAGACTCCGTAGAGGGAGGGGACCATTGCCCATAGTGTTATGCCCGATGACCTCACAAAAGGTTCAAACAGCCTCACATACAACGTCCATAGAACAAGATAAGGGATCAGACTCAAGAAGAACATATCAGCTCCCCAGCTTCAGGTTTGCCATCTCAACATCTTCGGCAAAGCTGAAGCACGAAATTCTATACGGAGTAAGAGAGTCAGTCAAATGAAGGTGCTGGTAATTACCCTTCAGGCCGCTTGAAAGAGATGTCACGATGTCCTCGCATCCCTCCTGTGGCGTCTCGAGGGCACCTTGCTTCACGCAGTCAGGGGTCCCGGGAACAACATTCAGATATGGATCCGCCGATCTCCGCAGCAACTCTTCGAACCGCCTCAGTTTCTCAGGCGCATCCCGCAAGATCCTGCAGATAGACAAATTCAGCAGGTCATCGGAGGAGGGAAGAAGGAAACGGCCGACCCCCTCCCCAAGTCTCCATTCCCACTCGTTAGGTTCCGTGGAACCAGGGGCAGAAACCCTGTTCCATAGCTCAAGCGGCTTTTCGGCCGCAAGATAGTCAGCCGCAGCCGCATGCACATCGACCTTCAGCAGGGGCATATATTTCAGCATCTCCTCTCTGGATGACAGAGAATATACCCAGAAAGCGGAATTTTCTCCGACTGGCGCAGCATATGTTTCCCTGTAAAACTGCACGACCTCCTGCAATCTGCTCGTTGCCTCTGTCACCCTTGCGAGAAGTTCATCTATGATTTCCATATACTTAGGCAGGACCTCCTGCACGACCTCACCTGTCTCTTTGTCAAGCAGGCGGGTCCATTTTTCATGGAGGTTCCCCCAGATGTCAACAACCAGCTTTTCCAAAGGAGCCTTGCTTGCGAACCAGTAAACGACCCCGCCGGACACGCCGAGAAGCGCGAGCAGCGGAAATGCAATAAAGGGCAGATCAAGCAGATTCTGGCTGCCGTAGAATCCTCCCAATAACGCAAGTGTTAACATCAGCGTTCTCGCGACAATCGCAGGCCTGCGCGGTGCGACAGAACTCTTGCTCTCGAGTCTCCGAATAGTGCTACTGACGTCCGGATACACCGGGACCGCTGGCTTCCCAGTGATCATTCCGGCCACAGTCTCCCTGAGTCTCGACAGCATCTGTCCTGCGACCAGGAGGCCCCCTCTTTCTCCTGCAACGGCCTGATTCAGATGTTCGAGCAGTACATATCTGAACTCATCCAGCGATTTCTTGCCAAGGCTGTCCATGGTCTTCCGGTTTTCCTGAGCATCACCCTGCAGCCTGACATCCAGCCCGTCAACCAGCGCGATAAAATGCCCGGCTGCATCGATATCCCATGTCCTGGCTTCTTGTGTGACGGCAGCAAAGGGATCGATGAGGGGGAATCCAGGATTGCGCGTCATGGAAGACCGAAACACATCCGTGGAATTAAGATGCATTTTGTTCATCAGAGATTTCAGGTAAAAGCCTGCCCGTTCTTCACTGAACCCGCCAAAGAAGGCCTCCTGGAGCACTTCGCCTCCCTTTGCCAGGAGGAGCGTCTCCATAATCTGGTCTATAGGCGACAGTATAGAAATTCCGGAAAAACCTGTGCATTGCCTGTCACGGGCAGTTCCCCGCGTCGCCCATTCGCTGAACCCCTGATGATCGCCAGCCATCGCGAATTCCACAGGCTTCTTACTCAGAATATAGAGCAGCTGCCCGAGGCAAAAGTGAAGATCGTTAGCATTCGAGACGATTGTACCGCAGGGATTCGAAATATCAAAAAGGAACGCCTTTGCAATTCTTCGAGTCATCCATCCTTCAAGACCCTTAAGATCCTTTGAGGTCTTTATCCCTAGTGACCCGTTTGCGGAACACTCGATATTTCTTGCGAGAAACAGTCCGCTAAATACAACAGGGCTCTTATGCGTCGTGACATTCTCCATGATCTGTTCGAATGCCTGATATACGGTCTCAAGTTTTTCCTGTATGCCGTCCTCCGTGAGGTCGGCTATCAATATCACCTGCGTCGCTGTATCAGAGACCTTGTTGCCCTCGGCTGTCAGCGCATTGATCGTGGCAGCGCTGTAAGCATTAAGCCACGCAGAAGATACTGCCCCGACAACGTCATCAGTCCCGCCTGTTGACGGGAAGACAATCCAGGGCAGTATCTTCTTCAACTCCTCACTGGACGCAGGAAACCACCGCTGGAACCAATCGCGCAGATGCGCCATGGATAGCGAGACCACGACATAAAATGTCCTGCTCGCCACTTCCCGCTTCGGAAACTTCAGCTGAGCGGTTCTCGAGGCGATATCCCCGCGCAAAATCTCAAGGGGCATACGCTACAGTCCCTCCCTCAGGTCCTGCTCGATGAAAGTCCCGATTGCTTTTGCCAATTCTCTGAGAAGTTTTGTCCGGTCCTGGTCCCGACCCGTCTCAGCCTTCTCAATTGCGTCCTTGAATAAGGGAAGAGATTCTTCCTGCAAACGCCTGCGGATCGTTGCTCGTCCTAATTCTTCGATCTTGTGAGTAATCTGATCATTGACAACCTTCTGCCAATCCGTATGCGCCTCAAAGTTCATAAGAGCCGATTCCAGCGATTTTCCGACAAGTTGCGGCTTTTCTCCTTTTTCCAGCATCAGGTAGTAGTTGCTTCCCTTGTCAAAAATGAAAGTCTGCCTTTTCTTCTCTTCATTCTGCTCGTCAGTCGCAGGGAACAGGTAGTTAAAAGCCCGGCCTACGGCAAATATCTTTCTTGCTGATGCGTCACTGGGCTCCTCGGGGACAGGCTCTTCCCATGAAGAAGCCTCTGCCCATGCGTGGATCGGCCGATGCGATTTCTGCCGTGCGAAGGAATATTCATATTCGCTTTGCAGTCTGTCGTAATGAGCCTTGTAATTGTTTATCTTTGTGAGCGAATGAATCGTATACCCGTGCCCCAGAGTGAATAGGACTATCTCATACACGCTTGGGCAGAAGGCATACGATATTCCTTCTTCAGCGGACTTGTATCTCTCAAAAATATTACTGAAAGACTCCCGCAAAGAAGGATGGACCGCTATAACCCGGTATTTCTGGTACAGGTTTTCGCGCAAGTTGCCATCGACCGGGAAGAGCGGATCGCCCAGCTTGTTTATCGAATCAAATAGCTCATCCCGCTTGCTCCCGTCCGGATAAAATTCGTCAAGGATGCTAATAATATTCAGAGACTTAAGTCTGTTTGTTATCTCGTCTGTAACCGTCTTTGCTACAGACACAATCCAGTCGGCGTCCTTGGTGACAGTATCCTTAAGCTCGTTATTTGTCCTCCAGGCCCGACGGGCTTTTTCAGCCAGAGAAGTTTCAGTAGATGCGTCTATCACGCCGGCATACAACTTCTTGACGGCCGGGTAATCCACAATGCTAAACCAGTTTCCTGCGCCGCGCTTGTTGATATCAGACATGGAATCTATCTCAAGTATCAACTCTTTAACCCTGTTATCTATATAGGAGAGGCGAGACTTGAGAACATCATCGAGGACCTTTGTCCTCGCAAGGATCTCCCCGCCCGTGCTCAGGAGATTGTCATAGAGAGCGATGCCTGCTTCCTGAGACCATACGACAATCTGCTGATTCAGGAGTGCCTCGAGGTCTCCGCCGAACGACGTTACGGCAGACTTGATTCTGCCGCCTCTTCCCCAGAACCCGCTCCCCGCAGCTTCTCTCACATTCTGGAGGGCCTGCTGAACCTTTTGCTCTGCTTTTTTGTGTTTTATGCGTGAACTATCCAGTTCAGTGGTAAGTGCGTCCTTATGAGACTGGAGGGCGGCAGAGATTCCCTTGAGAAGATCTATGGCCCGTCCTACCGAATTCGCAGCAAGCGCTTCGTCAAAAGTCTGCTGCAGGGCATTCTTCGTTCGTTCAAGGGCGCTCTTCGCGTTTGCGTCGATGAGAGGCTTAATTGATTGAGAGATACTATTTTCCTTCGCAGACTTCAGAGTTGCCGAATCCTTGGGAAGCTCGGTATGTTCCTTCAGGTTCAGGTCGTCTTCAATATTCAGGAGCACTCTCAGTTCGTGACCATCCCTGCTTTTCCTGATCATTTCCTGAAGTTGATCATTGCCGGCCTCGGAGAGGCCGTTTGAAGAGATCCAGAGCTGAGCCTGGACAAGCCCCCCCGCACCCGCGGTTTCCTCGCGAAGGGCCTTATGAAGGATCGACAATGTGAACAACTCTTCAATAGGCCCATACGGCAGGCCAAATCGCACTGCGCCAAGGGATGAAAATGCGCGAGGCATCTGGCGATTTCCCATCATGTCGTCATGCGGGTTTTCACGATCATGGACCTTGATATTGCCGTCGCTTGTCTTAATCGGTGTCTGGATCTCGGCAAGCAGATAACTCTTAACAATTTCTCCGAGTTCACCAAGTTCTCTGACGATAGCCCGCCCTGCGCTGTTGCTGTCGGTAACAACAAAGGAGACATCTGGCAGAAGTCCCTTGTCTATCTTGATATTTTCCAGTGCTTCTCCCCGAAGATAGTACGGAACAACCTCTGAATTGCCCTGAATGAAATGGAACATCTCTTTCAGCGCCGAGTATGTATTTGCATAGAAATTAGGATAGTTAGTGGGTGATGCCTCACCCTCTAAGGCGTCAGGGGTCGCGGATATGGATTGAAAGACAGAGTCATCACCCATCCGTTCCCGAAACAGCTTTCGCGTTATGAAGAAGGCATCAAGAAAACAGCCTGCGCCTGTGCCACCCGCAAAGGTAGAAATTACGTATGCCTTGGGCGTGGCATTATGGGCAAAGCCGCTTCGGAACTGATTGATTCTCGTCAATGACTGATTCAGATTCAGCGTATAGCGTGAAAGTGTTGCGCCGAAAAGAAAGGCGAATCGCCCCACTGCGCGGGTTGCATTGGCAGCAAGGATAGCACTGGAGGTCCACTTGCCGGCCAAATCATTGAACCAGCCCAGGGCTTCTCTTTTTTCAACATCACGCGCTATCTCATTCGGTCTAACCCCCACCGACATTTCGACATATTCTGCTTCCGTTAAGATATCATTGCGTTCTCTGGGATGCGTGTCTAGCCCCAGGAATGCGAAACCATCCCTTACAGCGGGGTCAGGGATCAAGGCATTTACATCAGCCTTCAACTTTCTAATAATGCTGCAGCCGAATCCTCCAAGCCCGATATAAATAATCGGCCGAAAAGACGCTTCCTCACTTAATTCTTGCCACGCCTGATTCACGGGCTGTTGATTTATACGGCTGTTTACGAGATAATCCCAGAACTCGCTCATGTTGCCCTCCTAGTTATTTCATGCGTTCATAAATAAATTCGTACTCACCGATTTTTAAGTATAGTCCATGAGACAGCTGATAGCTTGCCCCAGGATACCGTTCGATTTCGATCCCAACATCAGGATGGCGAACAATAACAATATTCCCTGAGTTCTTAGGGCTCATATTCCTGATATAATCGCCACCAAATCGATGAAAGATCAGATCAGCCTTCATATCCTGAGACAAACCAGCAAGCTTGATGTCAGACCTGTCCGATGCGATCTTTATCACATTCTTTTTCCAGTGCAGCCAACGGTTCCATATCCCTTTCTTCACCCTGCCCAGCTTGATATCATGGAGCAGCGGCGCAGTCGGCGGACTCGAGATCCGCCTCAGAGCGCCAACCGGAGCTTTCAGATAACCCCAGAATATCGAAAGTGCAATTAGGGCTAACGCCAGGAAGATCATTGAGAAAAGAACAAAACATGTCAGCTTTTCCCAGATACTGGGCACGTGTACCGAGTAACGGACTTTTGCCACGTCTCCGCGATCCGTAGTAAACACAATATCTCCACTGAAGTCGCCCCAGCATCCTTTTTTAGGAACGATCAGGGTCAGCTTGCGATCAAGCGACTGCCCCGTACCGAGTACGAATTCGTCACCCTTAACCGCGGGCAACATTTCAACGGTATTCTTACACCTGCTCGCATCACTTACAACACTGCTCATCCGAACATGAATAGTCTCCGGAAGTCCCGAGAAAACCTTCACATTGTGTATACTTGTCTTCCCAAGCACCACATCTCCGAACTTGACGATATCCGGCTCAACGTAAAATCTCGGCAGGATCTCCAGCCTGTATTCTTTGCTCGGTCTCGGCAGTAAATCTTTATTCTGTTTGTCCTTTGCAAAAAAGGTAAATTTCAGCCTCAGGATACCAGGACGTTTTGCCACATATTCCATGGCAAAGCCATCCTTATCCTCCTTCAAATCAACCGGTGAAGACTTCGAGTCGTCTTCTGAAACCTCCACTGCGACTCTCGATGCGCTCGAAAGATATGAGCGAGCGTCCTGATTATTGTATGTTAAGTCGACATGGGCTCTTATTGGTTCGCCGTATGCGTACTTCTCTTTCAATCCGGAAACAGCCAGGTCCAATGTACTCTTTCCGGTAAGCAAAAGCCTGTACTTGCCTGACCCACTGTTAAAACTATACATCCACTCTCCTGGAGGAGGTTTCTGTGACAAGTTGAAAATCTTGAGTTTGGGATGGATATCCCGAAGCATATCCTCGGCTGAGTAATTTCCTTCGGCTTTTACCGTGATATCGGCTTCTCTTCCTGTAAGGATGATAAGAGACACGTCCTTCAAAAAGCTATCCAGGGCGATCATATTCCGTGTCCCCTGGACAATTTCTCCATCTTCTGTCCTCAGCGTGATCTTGTTAGCCCAGAAATGGAGGATCCCCACAAAGGTATCCATAAGATCCACGGCGTTATTCGCGTAAAAATAATGAGATTCAGTCCTGGAGGCGCTTGTCTCATCAGCGAGATAATTGAGGAAGCTCTTGTCCGCGTAGGGGCTAAAACCCACCGTATATATCTCTATACCTTTGCTCTTCAAATCAGGCAGGATTTCACCCTCCACGATCCTCTTGGCGACAGGTGTAAGCTTGCCTTTATATTCCTCGTTTATTCTTGCGATTTCCGCCTTACTCCTTCCCCTGGTTTCGATCCTGTACTCGAGATTGTAGGGTGCATATTTTTCGCTATAGGGGTCAGGATCGAATACTCCGTCGGACAGCAGAAGAATGACCTTACGCGACGATTCGGCAACCCCGTTAAATAGAGTGCCAGCTTTTGCTAAGCCAACCCTGAAATCGGTGAAGTTGCCATCATTGCCCAGGCGGCCAATGGCGCTGAATAGCGGTTCTTTTTCGGACGGCGACCTCCATCCGGATAAGAGCCTGGCATCTGAGTCGAACTCGACCACCGCTATCTTATCCTCCGGGGACAACAATGTAACAACGGCTTGTGACGCTAACTTCCGTATCTCGTCGGGATCTGTCTTTTTCATGCTTCCAGAAGAATCTACCAGGAAGACAACGTATAGAGGACGATTTTCAAATGGTGCCCTGACGCCGGCATCTGAAGCTAAAGCAGGGGTATGGAAGATCAGCGACAAAAAAGAAACGAATGGAATGATAAAACAACATGCGAGTTTGTTATTCATCAATTATAACCTGTTGATCATTTAGGTCAACGCCCCCCGTTCGCATGGCGGTTATAATAACAACTACTTGATATTATTGCAATTGCCATCGCTTTCATATGGTGGCATCGACAACAAATTCCTTTAAAAAATCGGACAGACCATCGATATCTCCATCACAACTCCGGCCCGGCGAGCGCCTCCTTCTTCCGTTTCCCTTTGAGCGTATGCCATTCAGCGATCCCGGCGTCCACTGAAAGAGACTGCGCCTTAAACTGCAAGATACCGCGGTTGTGTCTCAAACACACCTCGACATCACCTTTTGGATAAAGCTCAACCTTGCCCTCGATAATCGCCGCGACTGCGAGTGATGTCGCCGTTCCGACTTTCCAGCCCATGTCCAAACCGTGCAGCCTCAAATTCTGAGCATCCTCCGCCAAATTTCTTGAAGCAGAGAAACAACTATCGGCGTGTACTGAACTCACTCCACTGAACGTCATAACTAGCACTGCCAGGAACACCAGAAAAGTCCATCGTCTATCCCCCATATTCGCCGTCCTCCTTAATAAGATACAATTTTGATTGGCTCACTCATATAACGCCCGGGATGACGGTTTTCTTTCATGCACTCGTGTGCCGAGGATGTTAATTGGGTTGGCACTTGATCAAATCAAACGGGAAAAATGAGTAAACATCCGCCTCTCGCGCCGATGTCATACTCCCCTATGAGAGCGAAGATAGAAGCAGCAATTTACCACTTCACTATTTTCGTAATTTATCCTTGTACTTTCTGACAACTTCTTCCAATAGGTTTTCAGGAATCTCCTCTTCTATCATGACATTCACAACTCTGTCGACCCTAGCGTCGTATTCTCCCGAGAAAAAGGGCTCAATATCGTTCACTGTAAGCATGTCCCATCGTTTAAGCCTTTCGTAAAAAGTTTCGCCAATATAGGCGTCACGGAAAGTAACATTATTTCTTTTTTTGAATCCGGCGATAAGTGTGCTTACTGATGCTGAAAAATTTCCCTTGAATTGAGGCACAATAAAGACGTTTGACAGTCTCATTCGTAATAAGAAGTAGTTACCTTGATCTCTTGCCGCTATAGCATAAGGATAACCTTTGTCGCGATGACCTCTCTTCTTCTTGCTAGAGCTTCCCAAATCAGGGATAAGCGAGACGAACTCCAGTTGTCTGGCGTAATAGATGAGGATAAAAAATATAGAGACGTCGGGAATCAAGAAACCTTTAATCAGCAACCGTATAAGATTGCCGTTAGATTTGAATGGATAACCCTTTCCATATTCAACGTAAGCATCGTTCAGATAGAGAAATTTAGCAATCTTCAGAAAGGTTGTGCGGGTGATCTGGGGACTCCCGGATTCATATTTGCTAAGTGAACTGTCATCCACGTCCATTACATTCGCAAGGTAGTCCTGATTAATGCCTAGCCCTTCACGCATTATCTTGATAATCATCGGCAAATGATCTTGTTCCATAATGGTATTATTATCTGCCAACATCAAGCACTTTATCAATACCAAATTATGTGTTGACATAAGTACCAGAAATTGGTATAACTATAACTGCCTTGGAGACAATATAATGTCCATGGAGGTCACCAATGAAGGGAAATGAGTACGAGAAATGGTTAAGTTATAAGGACTTGTCTGATCGCTGGCGAGTTCCAGTACAGACTTTACGCATCTGGGTAATGATGCGCAAACTTAGAGCGGTGAAACTGGGCAGGCATGTACGCTTCGCCTTAAGTTATATCATATCGATTGAAGAAGCCGGTGGCCTGGCATGCTCGTAAAGCGAAAAAAACTGGACAAGAGAACTAAGAAGCCAGTATGGGATGTGCGCATACGAAATGAGCACGGCAAGCTGCAATTCTTCCCTGTTGGCGACACCCGCAAGACCTTTGTGAAAGAATGCGAGGAAAAATTAAAGGCGCAGGTCCGTGAATGGAAAATGTTCCCAGAACATAAGATAAAATCAGCGACGTTCCGAGAATTCGTGATTAAAGAATATTTGCCCAAGCATGCCAGCGGAAAGAGAAGTGAACGCGACTACATAAGCATCTGTAAAAAACTCAACCGCGAAATGTGGGCTGACAAACAATTGCAGGCTATTACCAGGCATGACGTAGAGCCCTACCTAACTCGCAGATATACAGAAAGATCGGACGCCACTGCAAACCGCGAATTCACAATCCTCAAGGGGATTTTCACGAAGGCCGAGGATTGGGGCTTTATCCCTAGGGGGACGAATCCCTGTAAAGGGGTAAAGCTTGTAAAAGAAGAGCCTCGACTGCGAATCTTAAGCACAGAGGAATCTATCCGTTTGCTTGATAAATGCAAACCCATCCATGACACACCTTTCTGGCGTTGGCGAGCTTTGGAGATTCGTGACCAGATTGAAATTGTCCTTGAGACAGGTCCACGAAAGGAAGAACTTCTTCAACTGAAGTGTGATGATATAAATTTCGAAACACGTATGGTCCGTTACCATGGAAAGGGAGGCAAAAAAAGATCGGTCCCAATGAACAAGAGAGCAAGAGAAATTCTGGAACGGAGAGTCGAAGCCAGAAATGGCAACAGGAAAAGCTTTCTTTTCGGAGACGGCGGAGTTGCTCCACAAGACTTTAAAAGGGCCTTCAAAACTGTGTGTAATAGCGCCGGCATCGAAGACCTGCGGATCCACGACCTTCGCCGAACCTTCGGATCAAGATGTGCCATGGCAGGAGTGCCCCCAAAAACGCTTCAGAAGTGGATGGGGCACGAGGATATTAAAACCACATTAAAATATTACGTCCATATACCTGAAGATTTCGAAAAGGAGGCCATAGAGAAGTTAAGCGATTTCAGGAAGAATGACAGTCAGGATGACAGTTAAAGGAAAAGGGGTTAGACCTTAATCGTCTAACCCCTTGAATTTACTGGTGAGCCGTGCAAGATTCGAACTTGCGACCCGCTGATTAAGAGTCAGCTGCTCTACCAACTGAGCTAACGGCCCGACAAAGGAACTGAACAACAGCGAACACTAGTAAAGCAAAAAACCCTGCTTCACGTCAACTTTTTTGAAAACCACCCCACCCTTTTGGGACCTCACCGGGAATGGCGCGCCTGAGAGGATTCGAACCTCCGGCCCTCAGCTCCGGAGGCTGATGCTCTATCCACTGAGCTACAGGCGCATGGGAGAAGGTTATGGGGTGAGCGAGGGGACTCGAACCCCCAACGGCTGGAACCACAATCCAGTGCTCTACCATTGAACTACGCTCACCATCGAAAAATAACGTCTAATATACTATAGCAAAAGCGAACGGCCCGTCAATATTAACGGATTCTGGCACCCCGACCGCCTCTTCATTGCCAGACGGGCAGGCCTTCGGTCCTCACCACAAGCCATTTCGAGCGTTCCTTTTCGAGGTAAAATTTCATCTGCAGCGGGTTCGCGGCATCACCGGCTATATAGCCCCTGTCCTGCCCGCGGCCGGCAATCACCCTCACCCCTACGTCAACCGACGCCTTCTCGTCTTTTACATCGATGGAGTTGATTACGTATTTCACCCCGATCGCATCCAGCTTCTGAAAAAGCCGGGTGGCCCCCTGTTTCAGGAAGAGATACGACAGGCCGTGCTCGTCAGTGTAATTAAAGGAAACCTTCGACATCACATCTTCGACCTTCTTCGCCTCGATCGCCGCAGCACCCTCGCTGAAGAGCCTCCTGATCCTCTTTTCGTCGGAGGGCCAGAGGAAGTAATACAGCAGTGGCGCGCTGAAGATAAGGACAAGGAACACGATCATTTTCCTGCTCATAGTGCCTCCTCTATAGAGTCGCGGATGATGCCGAGCATCCTCCGCAGTTCGTCCATCGTAATGCTCAGCGGCGGAATCAGGACGATAATATTCCCCAGGGGGCGGATGAAGAGGCCTTTTTCGAGGGCCTTCAGCGCTACACGCCATCCGATCTTCTCCTCCCACGCATAGGGCTCCTTAGTCGCCTTGTCCCTGACCAGTTCTACCCCCGCCATCAGTCCCCGGAACCTCACGTCTCCGACATGCTGCAGCCCGGCCATCTCCCGTAGCAGCTTCGAGAACAGCTCCACCTTCGGCGCCAGTCCCTCAATCACCTTCTCCTTCTCGAAGATATCTAGACATGCGAGCGCTGCAGCGCAGCCGAGGGGGTTGCCGGTGTAAGAATGCCCGTGGAAGAAGGTCTTCAGGTCCCTGAATTCTCCGAGAAATGCGCTGTACACTTCGTCGGTGGTCACGGTCACGGCAAGAGGAAGATAGCCACCCGTAATGCCTTTTGACAGACAGATAATGTCCGGGACCACGCCCTCGTGTCCGCATGCGAACATCTGCCCGGTGCGGCCGAAGCCGGTCGCAACCTCATCGGCGATCATCAGGATGCCGTATTTCGTACAGAGATCCCTCACCCCCTTCAGATAGCCGGGAGGTGAGACGATCATCCCCCCCGCCGCCTGCACCAGCGGCTCGACGATCACGGCGGCGATCCCGCCCTGATGTCCGCGCATCTGCTCTTCCATCGCGTCAAGACATGCAAAGTCGCATTCAGCCCTCTCCCTTCCGAGTTCACAGCGATAGCAGTACGGCGACGGGGCCCTGAAGGTTTTAAAGAGAAGAGGACCAAATGCGTGGTGGAAGATCTCAACGCCCCCGACGCTCACCGCCCCCAGGGTGTCTCCGTGATAGGCGTTATTCAGCGCCAGGAAGGAGTTTCTGCCGTCCTCCCCCTTGTGCTTCCAGTACTGGAAGGCCATTTTGAGGGCCACTTCGACCGCGGTCGAACCGTTGTCCGAATAGAAGATATGGCTCAATGCCGGGTCGAGAAGATCTGCCAGCCTTTCCGCAAGCTGAATTGCCGGGACGTTGCTTAATCCCAGGAGAGTGGAGTGGGCTATCCTGCCGAGCTGGGCAGTAATCGCATCGTTTATCTCCTTTTTTGCGTGGCCGTGTATATTCACCCAGAGGGACGAGACACCGTCGAGATAGCGCTGCCCGTCGATACTGATGAGAAATGGGCCTTCGCCCCTCTCGATGATGACCGGATGCCCCTGCTCCCATTCCTTCATCTGGGTAAAGGGATGCCAGATGTACTTCCTGTCAGCGTCTTCGAGGGGACTATTCATCAGCAGAACCCGACCGGTTGGCCATCTGCGGCCTACGAACCCTTAACTTCAGGTTTGTGCGAATGGCGGATATAGAAGGCAAAGCCTGGAAGACTCCCGACAAAGCTGGAGAAGAACCATGCCAGGGAGAGTGAGGTGGCCGCCTCGCGACTGATTCCGATCAGCCCGAAGAGCACGACGAAGGCGCCCTCCCGCACCCCGATGCCGGAGATGGATATCGGGATCGTCGTCAGGGTAATAATGATCGGCAGGAACATGAACATCATCTGCAGAGGTATATGCTCTCCCATTGCGGAGGAAAGGATCACGACAGCCATGAACCCCATAACCTGGATAACCATGGATATCAATACCGCCTTGACGATCACGCCCTTCCTGCCCTTTAACACCACGAAGTATTCGTAGAACTCAGAGACTGTTCTGAACCTCCTGCCGATCTGAAGACCGAAGAAGAGAAGGCTGCCGACCACGAACAGGATGAAGATACCCGGCATTACCCACTGGTACAGGGAACCGCTGACATAATGGTACGCAAAAGGGAACGCGCACATCCCCAGCAGGATGAGCGAGACATAGCCGAGGTACCGGTCCATGAAGATCGAGGCGACTGTCAGGCTCAATTTCCGCGCGTCCTTGTTCAGGTAGTAGGCCTTGACCGCGTCGCCGCCGATCACCCCCGGCAGGAAGCTGCTGAAAAAGGAACCTATCATGTAGAGTGAAAAGAGCCGGCGCACGGTGAACCTCTCCGGCAGCAGGAGCTTCCAGCGGAATGACGAGCCGAGCTGGGACAGGATATACAGGCCGCTCGCCGAGAAAAAGGCAACCGGGCCTATCGCCCTGATGGTCGCCACCATCTGGCTGACGTTCGTTTCCACCAGGACGAGATAGAGCGAACCGGCGCTGACCAGCAGCTTCAGCGCCAGCAACAGGAACTTATTTCTGCTCATGATGGATCGTCCCGTCCCATATATACGTCATGAATCGCGCGGCCCCCCGCAGTGACCGATCACAGTTTTGACGACATAAATCGGTTTGTTCTGCGACTCATGGTAGATCCTCACCATCATCTCTCCCAGCAGACCCATGCCGATAAACTGGATGCCAACGATGATAAGCAGCACTCCGAGAAGGAGCAGAGGCCTGCCGCCGATGTCACGCCCTGAAAATATCTTCCCCAGCGTCAGGTACAGGGAGATGAGAAAACCGGACATGCTGCTTAAAAGCCCGACAGGACCGAAGAACTGGAGGGGCTTTGTAGAGAAACCGAGAAGGAACTTCACGGTGATCAGATCGAGGACCACCCTGACCGTCCGGGAAATTCCGTATTTCGATTTGCCGCGGAGGCGGGGATGGTGGTTCGTCTCGACCTCCGCTATCCGCACGCCGTACCACTTGGCCACCGCCGGGATGAACCGGTGCATCTCGCCGTACAGGCTGATATTCCTGACCACATCCTTCCGGTAGGCCTTCAGGGAACAGCCGTAGTCGTGGAGGGGGACGCCTGTGACCCTGCTGATCAGCCAGTTCGCGATCATCGAGGGAAGCCTGCGGGAGATGAACGGGTCCTGCCGCCTCTTTCTCCAGCCACTGACGATATCGTTTTCGCCGATCAATCCCAGGAGTTTCGGGATATCGTCCGGATCGTTCTGAAGGTCGCCGTCCATCGTCACGACCACATCACCCCGCGCATAGTCGAAGCCCGCGGCAAAGGCAGCGGTCTGGCCGAAGTTGCGCCTGAAGCTCAGGGCGACGACACGGACGTCGCGCTGCTGGATGGCCTCCACGAGACGGAAGGTGCTGTCCGTGCTGCCGTCGTCGACATAGACTATCTCGTAGTCGAGCGCGGCCGCGCCCAGGGACTGCGTCAGCCTCTCATGGAGTTCCTGGACATTCTCTTCCTCATTATATAAAGGGATGACAACCGAGACCTTCATCAATAACTCTCCTCGGGTTCAGGCTGAAAACCATTAAAATGATAGCACTTATAGACATCATATTTCACTCTCACATGCAGACGCGTCGGTATCTCGACCTCCTGCTTCTCGCACCGGTCAAACGCGCGCGCAAGATACGCCTGGTCTGCCAGAACCGACTCCGTGTCCTTCCGGCCGGTAAAGATCGCATTCTGCCCGATCACATTCTCCATCCCCGGCCAGAGATCATACTGGTTCTTACGTCTCTTCAGGTCCAGGCAGTAGGTCACCGGGTGGCCATCCATGTAAAAGGCCAGACGACTCGAGTCCTGATACGTGTCAGAAAAGACAAAGACAGGACCGTCAGAGGACATCTCCTTGCGGATCACGCTCATCTTGCCGGCAAGTTCCTTCCACCCGGTAATCTTTCTCATGGGGTGCCTGTCCGGAGGCAGAGGGATGAGTTGGGGCACATGCGCAAAGACCGTCACCACGAGGGCCACGATCAGTGCAATCCCGATACGGCGCTTCTCTTTTTTTGTGGTCAGGGAACCGCCCTTAGCGTAATATGCGGCAAAGGCTATGAAACCGGTCGCATAGGCAGCCAGCGCCCAGTTTCCCTGCACCTTGCCCTGAATACTCTTCAGCCCGAAAAAAACCAGCGTAGGGGCAGCAAACCAGAAGAGGAAGGCGCCCCTGGCATCTTTTCTGAGTCTCCAGAGCGCGATCAGGATCATGAAGAAGAGGACCGGGGTCACGAGGCCGATCTGTGACCCGATATATTCGACAAAATTCATGGGTGATATCGTGAAGCCATCGTACAGATGGGCCTGACCGGCGGTATGTTTGAAGGTAACCCAGCCATGAGCTGCATTCCAGAAAACAACCGGACTGAACAGGGCCAGCCCCGCTGCAAAAGCCAGGTAAGGGCCGGGCCTCCTCAGGATACGCCGCCCTTCCGCGCGGGACAGAAGGAAAAGAAAACCCGATACATAAAACAGCGCAATAAGATGCTTCGCGAGCATGCCAAATCCGATCGACAGGCCAAGAAGCCCCCACTGCAGGAGAGCCCCTTCCCCGCCGGACCCCGTCTCGGCTTCATAGGCCCTCCAGAACAGGTAGAGGGAAAGAATCCAGAAGAATATGAAAGGGGAGTCGATCGTCATGAAGAAACCGAACACGGAATAAAGTGGCACGATCTGCACGAGAAGGGCGGCGACAAAACCCGTCCTGTCATCGTAGAGCCTCCTGCCGAGAATAAAGAGCACAAGGCTGCTCAGGGCAGACAAAACCATAGCGAAGAACCTCACCCCGAATTCGGTATTTCCGAAGAGGTGCGTTCCTGCATAGATGATGTAGGCGATCAGCGGCCCTTTCGAATAGTAGCCCCAGTCCAACCGCCGCGACCACTCCCAGTAATGGGCCTCATCAGGCAGGATCTCAAACGGACCGGTGATCATATAATAGACCCTGAAGAGGCTCAGCGCCGCCAGCAAAAGAAAAAGGCCCTCGTCATATGCCCGATCCCGCCAGATCCGCTGTCCGCGGCGAAAGACAAAGAGGGTGGACCAGGCTGCGGCGGCCCCGAGAAGCACGCCGGCGAGTACATCCCCGGGATAGTGGACCCCGATATATATCCTCGAGAAAGCGACCACTGCGGCAATGCAGGCAAGCGACACTGTCAGCGCTGTCCTGCCCAGGGGCCAGAAGACCAGGGCAAAGGCAAAGGAGTTCAGGGCATGGTTAGACGGCATTGAAGCCGAGGGGCCGCAGCCGGCGAGCAGGTGCACATTTTCCAGCGCGGCGCACGGCCTGACACGCCCTATCAGATGCTTCAGCACATTGCCGCTGCCGTCTGCAACCCCCACCGCAACGATGGAGAGGAGGATGTAGGGCAGAATTTTCTTTTTTTCCTTAAACGCGGCCCATGCAATAAACGGCAGGCAGAGGAACATCCCCCTGTTCGTCATGAACGGCATGATATTGTCGAAAAAACTGTTCTGCAACCCCCTGTTGATCG
Organism: Nitrospirota bacterium; assembly: GCA_021814475.1. Taxonomy (GTDB): domain Bacteria; phylum Nitrospirota; class Thermodesulfovibrionia; order Thermodesulfovibrionales; family UBA6898; genus PALSA-1316. Next base: position 12,295 of record JAKAIE010000019.1, on the reverse strand, counting down.
CAAAAAACAGGGAGGTATCTAACTCACCGGGGCTCATCCAGAATATCTTTCACCTTCTGCCGGAGCCCCTCGATGCTGAAAGGTTTTTCTATGAAGTGGAGCGCCCCGTATGTATTGTGGGAACCGCTCATCATGAGAACCTTCACCAGGGGCGAGCCTTTGGTCACACACTCGATGACGTAGTCGACAGGTTCGTCGACCAGATGCACGTCCGTGATGAGGAGATCGAACGGAGACTCTTTCAGAACCCCGGAAAGTTCTTCCACATTCCCTGCGCTGTATACCAGATAGCCTGTCCTGGAGAGGGCCCGCTGGACTGCATTGAGGATAAGCATCTCATCGTCGATGACAAGGATCTTCGCGGGCATAGTCTAATCTACCACGAATGCTGTCACGCCGGCCATATTGGAGGGCTGACCCGGGCGAGCCGCCACAGGCGCTACTCCCGTCCGGACCATGCTTCCAGATTGGTCCGGATGAACGCAATTACCTTTTCATGCTCGTGCATCCCCCGGCCGGTGACGGCCATCGGTTCCCCGAACCGGATGTGCACGGTCTTTGTCGTATCTATCCGCCCGAAGTCCTTGATCAGGCTGCCGATACCCCAGGCATCGGTCTTCAGGGCGACCGGAAGCAACGGGACTCCTGCGCGGGAGGCGAGTTTGATCCCCAGGGTGTTGAAGTCTTCAGGATTGAAACGGGGAGAGCGCGTGCTCTGGGGAAATACGATTATCGAGGTGCCTGCCGCCAGTTTCCCTGCCCCCTTCTCCAGGACCGCCTTCAGGTCCTCGCGGGGGTTCTTCCTGCCGACCACGATCGGGTCCCGGGACCTCATCACCGGGCCGAAGACAGGCGTTCTCGTCAGGCTCTCCTTCACAATAAATGTCACCCGGTGGACAGGCTGGATTATACAGGGAAGAACCATCGTCTCAAGGGTGCCCATGTGATTCCCGACAAAGACGAGAGGACCGGGGACCTTCTTCAGATTATCCATGCCTTCCAGCTCAAAACGGACGCCGGCCCTTTCGAGCGCGGTCATCACCTCGCGGCTGCTGTCGGACCATTCCCTGTCGCCGTAACGGCCCTGAAGTGCCCTGCGGCCGGACCGCCGGACGATCCAGTAGAACTCCGGATAAAATGCGAGAGAAGGATTTCCGAATATCTTCAGGAGGAGTGACCGGCCCAGAGACGTATCGGTTGAATACGTGTCACGGTCGGCGAGAGACATGACGCCTACTTCAGCACCCAGGCCCTGACCGCGGCAACAAGCGCCTCGACCGTCGCCTCCTTGGGCATGATCGAGACCCTGAGTCCTGCCTTCTCGACGGCCCTCGCGGTGACAGGCCCGATAACCGCAATAGCCACGCGGCTCAGCATTTCGTCGGCATCTTCGCCCATTATCTCCCGGAAATTATGGAAGGTGGCCGCACTCGTAAACGTAATGAGGGTGACCCTGCCCTCCTTCAGAAAACGGCGAAGCCGCTTGCCATGGTGTTCGGGCCTGACCGCGCGGTACGTGACTGGGACATCGATCACGCCGCCCAGTTCCCGGACTTTTTCCGGAAAGATCTCTCTGGCCTTCTCGGCCCTCGGCAGCAGAATCCGTATGCCCTCCAGTGTCTTCCCCCTGCCTTTTGTAAAGACCTCTATAAGCCCCTCCGCCCGAAACTCCTCCGGCACGAGGTCTACCTTCACCCCGTACTTCTTCATCTCCAGCGCGGTCTTCGGCCCTATCGCGCAGAGCCTGATGCCCTTCAGCTCGCGGATATCGATCTCTTTCTCTATCATCCTCCCGAAAAAGTACTTCACCCCGTTGGCGCTCGTGAAGACGAGCCAGTCGTAAGTACTGATCCGGTCGAGGCAAGCATCGAGCTCGTTCCAGTCAGCAGGCGGCACAACCTCCACTGTGGGGAACAAGACGACCTCGGCCCCCTCTTCTTCAAGCAGATCGAACCCCTCTGAATGCTCGCGCGTCACCAGTATCCTCTGGCCGAACATAGGCTTTTTCTCGTACCAGCTCAACTCCTGCCTCAGATTCACCACGTCGCCTATGACCATGACGGCCGGCGGCCTGATCTCGTTTTCCCTTACCTCCGCGGCGATGTCCTTGAGGGTGCTGACCAGTGTCCGCTGGTCTGACCGCGTGCCCCACCTGATGACAGCCACCGGGGTATCGGGGCGCCTGCCATGTGCGATCAGCCTGGCAGTCAGGGAATCGATATTCTTTACCGCCATCAGGAAGACAAGCGTGCCGACGCCGGTTGCGAGTTTCGCCCAGTCGATGGACGATTCCTCCTTGGTGGTATCCTCATATCCGGGGATCACCGCAAACGAGGACGAATAGAGCCTGTGTGTAAGTGGAATGCCGGCATAGGCCGGCGCGGCGACCGAAGAACTGACCCCGGGGACTACCTCAAACGGTATCCCGGCCCGGGCAAGGACCTGTGCCTCCTCGCCTCCCCTGCCGAAGACAAACGGGTCGCCGCCTTTGAGGCGGCAGACGATCTTGCCTTCCTTCGCCTTCTCTACGATCGCGGCATTGATCTCATCCTGTGTCATCGTGTGATGTCCGCCCCGCTTGCCGGCATAAATGAACTCCGCATCGTGGCGTATATAATTGAGAATCTGCGCGTTGAGGTGAAAGTCGTAGATCACCGCCTCGGCCTTTTGAAGGCAGCGCAATCCCTTGACGGTCAGGAGACCAATGTCTCCCGGCCCCGCCCCGACGAGATAGACGATTCCGGTGGATTTATCCATAGGGCTTTCATTGTAACATATCGCAGAGGCCGGATTGACTCGATAGCACTATCTGTGCCATACTTATAGCGGAGTTACTGGAGCATGTTTCTGCACCTCAGCCTCAGGGTGTTCTGCTGGTCGGTTTTATATGACATCACCTCCTTCAACTTCCAAAATACGCGTCAATGAAAGGGGGAATGTCCCTCTGACACTTTAGAAAGCAAGGAATGATCCCGGAAATGACCGGCGGATCCTTTGAGGTCCGGCCCTTTATGCAGCTCTTTGGATGCCCAGTGACCGGCGTATGCTTTCAGGACGGACCAGGCACATCGGCGAGAATACCGGGATAACGATTAATCAGCAGCAGAACATAAGGAGAAAGCAGGCATGGCGAAGAATATTTACGTAGGGAATCTCTCCTACACGGTTACTGAAGACGACATCCGCGAGGCGTTTGGAAAAATCGGGGAGATACAGTCAGTCAGACTTATCAAGGACAACGTGACGGGCCGGTCCAAAGGGTTCGGCTTTGTGGAGATGGGTTCTGACGAAGATGCCGACAGGGCAATCGCGACCCTTAACGGGACAATGCTCATGGACAGGGCGATCAACGTCAGCGAGGCGCGGCCGCAGACTAACAAACCCAGGCCCGGTGGTGGCGGCGGCATGAGGAGGCCCGGTGGTGGCGGCGGCAAATCCTTCGGCAGCAGGGGAGATAAAGGGACGGGCAGGTGGAGATAAGAGTCGAAGGCAATGAAATAGAGAAGGCACTCAAGGCTCTCAAAAAGAAGATTCAGCGGGACGGGCTCATGGGCGATCTCAAGAAGAGGCGCTACTATGAAAAACCGTCGGTCAAGATGAAGACGAAGCAGCGTCTGGCACAGAAGCGCAGAAACAAGAGTATGCGCAGAAACGGCGGCTGAGAATCCTTTCCGTATAAGAGCTGACTGAAGGCGCGGGTGTCCGTTGAGGATGCCCTGCGCCTTCAGCGTCTCTGTGCGCTCCTGATCAGCCCCCCCCTCCCGGGATATCCCTCCTGCTTCCATCCGATTCGGCGACATAGTAGGTCACGCGGGTTCTCGGGCTGAGATAGTCAAAAACCTCCTGCGGCAAATGGGCTGGCTTGAGGCTCCCCTCTATGCTGAAGCCGGGCTCATCCCTCAGGTCGATTATGAGAGCCTCCTGCTTGGGAATTTCCGGGTTATACATCAACAGACTGGGATGCAGCGGGTCCCGGGGATTGACCGTAATCACCATGCCGGTGAAGCCGTTGGAAAGCTTCACGATCGTCCCCGGGGGATAGACGCCGAGGCACTGGATGAACAGGGCAAGGAGTTCTTTATCAAAACTGTCCTTCTGGATACTGAACATATACGCGAGGGCCTCGTGCGGTGTCAGGGAGTCTGCAGGATTGAACTTGTTGCAGTGGTTGTCATATACATTCACCAGGCAGACGATCCTCGCAAGGATCGATATCTGTTCACCCTCGAGCTGCCTGGGAAACCCTTTGCCGTCATTCCTTTCGTGGTGCTGAAAGACAATATCCAGAACTTCCGCGGGGATACCCTCAAGTCTGGAGAGGATCTCGACTCCATATTTGGGATGCAGCTGATAAAAGGCCTGCTCGGCCCTTGTCAGCGGGGTTGTTTTATGCAGGATGCTTTTGGGGACACGGCTCTTGCCGATGTCGTGAAAAAGAGCCCCGAGCCCGAGCAGCCGCATCGCCTCCGCGTCAAACCCGTATTCCCTGCCGAGCATCATCGAAAGGACCGAGACATTCAGTGAATGGAAGAACACGTTTTCCTTGCCGAATTTCGTGTTCATCAGCTGGACGGCCGACTCCTTTTCCGGCATCAGGGACTCCACGATACTCTTCATCAGCCGGTCCGATTCCTCGAACGCCTCTTTCGAGCCGGACTCGATATCGCGCATGACATGCTTGACCGTATCCATGCTCTTTGCGAACTGTTTTTCGCATTGTGCGTCTGTTGCCCTCCGCTCCCTGAGCCGCTGGATCCGCTCCTTCTTCAGCTCCCACAATTTCTGGAAGTCGGCGTTTCCCGTCGATGGAGCTGGCGCCTGCTCCGGGGTACGGTTCAGTGCAGGAGACTGCGGAAGGGGGAGCACATCGCTTTTTTCAGGGATACATACAACGCTGGATATGCCCAGTTCCCGCAGAATGGCAAGTTGCTCGGGTTTCGTTATCTTGAAACTGCTGAACAGGAAGGGATGCTCGAACCACTTCAGGTCGAGGCTGATAAATACCCCTTCTCGAAGTCTGTCAACAGAAACTTTATACTGAGGCATCTGTCCTCATCTCCCTATCCGCCGGCCCGGCGGCAAACGGATTAAAATCGCACACTATTTTATATGTCCTATTCTATCCGAAACAGATAGTTTTGTGGAATCTCATCAGGGGACAGATTGAGTCGTAAGCGCGGGCCGTCTATATCTTCCCCGTAGGATTACGCCGACATTCCCCGCATTCAAAGACTACAAAACCGGCCGCAGATCTCTTATTTTCTTGCATGGCTTACCTCTATAGAATAAAGTAATAGCAAAGCGACTATAATGGAGCAAGCCTATGGATGAAACGAACAATAAAGACAGTGTCACCACGCGAAGGAAATTCATCGCGATACTCGTTGGTTTCATGGCCTCGGTCAATGCCCTCGCCCTCGGTGTCCCGTTTATCAGAACCCTTGTCAGCGCTTCCGGAGGACGCAGGGAAGAAGCCTGGACGCGGGTGGGGGAACTCGGTTCGTTTCCTGCGGGGGAGCCTATGGAGGCGCGGTTCGCAACCCTCACGGTGGAGGCCTATCAGCACAAATCAGTATTGAACTCCGCCTGGGTGGTCAAGAAGTCCGATACTGAGGTGACCGTCTTCTCGCCAATCTGCACCCACCTCGGCTGTCATTACGCCTGGAACGTGGAGACGGGGCATTTTGAATGCCCCTGTCACGCAAGCGTCTTTGCGCCCGACGGCAGTGTGCTTTCGGGCCCTGCGCCGCGGCCGCTCGACACCCTACCGGTGAAGACCGAAAACGGCGTGCTTTTCGTCCGCTGGGAGCGCTTCAGGACCGGCAGCCCGAATAAAATCATCGTATAGGAGGCGTTACATGCTCAGAAGCATAGGGCAGTGGCTCGATCAGAGGTGGCCTTTTTCTTCCCTGACCCGCCTGACGCTGGAGGAGGAGATCCCCGGCGGCGCGCGGTTCGCCTATACGCTCGGAAGCGGCACGCTGATCGTCTTTCTGCTGCAGGCGGTCACCGGCATCATGCAGCTTTTCTTCTATGTCCCGGCGACCGATTACGCGTACGACAGCATAAGCTTTCTGAGGACAAAGGTCCCCTTCGGCTGGCTGATCCACGGCCTCCACTACTGGGGGGCAAACCTGATGGTGGTGCTTGTGGTACTGCACATCTGCCGTGTCTTTCTCTGGGGAGCCTACAAACGTCCCCGGGAACTGACATGGCTGGGCGGCACCGCCCTGTTTCTGACCGTCATGGCCTTCAGCTTCACCGGAGGCCCACTGCACTGGGACCAGAGGGGGTACTGGGCGGGTGAGGTCGGCACAAGCATCGCAGGGACCGCGCCGGTCGTCGGAGACCTGATGAAGCGCATACTGCGCGGCGGCGAAGAGATGGGGCCGCTGACCCTTTCCCGCTTCTTCGTGGTGCATACCGCGATCCTGCCGCCTGCCCTCATCAGCCTGTTTTTATTTCATATCATCGCCATGCGCCGCTTCGGCAGCGTCGGACCCTGGACAGAGGCCAAACGGGAACCGAAAGGCCCGTTCTGGCCTGATCAGGTTTTTAAGGATGCGATCACGGGCACCGCAGTCTTCCTCCTCCTGGTCGGCCTGGCGGCGTATCTCCCTCCGTCATACTCCGGGCCCGCCGATCCGCTGGATACATCGTATGTGCCCAAGCCCGAGTGGAACTTTCTCTTCCTGTACCAGGCACTGAAATACTTCCAGGGAGCTCTCGAGCCGGTAGGCACCATGGGGGTCCCGGCGGTGCTCGTCCTGCTCCTGGTGCTGCTGCCTTTCATCGACCGCAACCCCGAGCGCAACCCCTTCAGACGTCCGGTTGCCGTGTTCTGCGCCTTCGTCCTTGCGGCGGTGATTACGTGGCTGACGATCGCAGGATACAGGAGCAAGGGATTTGCCCAGCCCGGGGTAAAGGCAAAGCCTCAGACATCCCTGGTGACCCGGCACGGTAAAGACTATATCGATATAGTATTATCGGTTCTCACACCTGAAACCGCCCGCGCGGCAGAGGTCCCCTCGGCACTGGAAAAGGGTGCGGCCCCGGGGGCCGAGGATCCTGACATCAAAAAGATGTCCGGGCCTCCAGGCATAGCCGCATACAGCATCGGCAATGCAGAAAGGGGGGCAGCCCTGTTCAGGAAGCATTGCAGCCAGTGCCATGGCCCGGAGGGCGTCAACAAGAACCCCAACCCGGGATCGAATGACGGGAAGATCCCGGACCTCAATCCCATAGACCGCGAAATCTACAGTGACAATCCGGATGTCTTCGCCTCGCATATTGACCATTTTATCCAGCACGGCTCTGTGCCCGAGGGAGCGAACCCCGTGATACGCATGCCCGCCTTCGGCGATACGAACACCCTCACCCAGCCCCAGGTCTCGAACATCGAGGCGTATATCCTGCATCTCAACGGCATAGACAGGGCTAAGATCATGAATCCCGGCATGCGGCCCCGCAGCTTTTTCGGTCTGCTCGCCGCGGCTTACGGACTGGCCGCACTATGGATCGGCGGGCTCTGGAGACGGAAACGACTCTGATGATCCCGTCTTCCCCTGCAACGGCCCTCTGGCCTCTGGCCCTGTATACCGCCTCCGTGGTCCTGCTCGCGGCACTGATGATATTTCTGTCTTATATCCTCGGCGAGCGTCACCGCGAAGGTGCAACCGGACAGCAGTACGAATCCGGCATAATATCGACGGGTTCTGTCCGCATGCGGTTTGACGTGCGGTTTTATCTGGTCGCCATGTTTTTTGTGATATTCGACCTTGAGACGGTCTTCATTGTTGCCTGGGCCATCTCCTTCCGCAGGCTCGGCTGGCCCGGGTACACCGCCGTCGTCCTTTTCATCGCAATCCTGGCTGCCGTCCTCGTCTATCTCTGGCGCACGGGCGCACTGCAATGGGGGGCCTCCCTGCGGAGGGCAGCCACCCCTGAAGGAAAGGGCTAAGCGCCGATGAACTGGTCACTGCGCAAGGCATCTGACGGGCATGACAAAGGGCGCGAGGGCCTGACCGATAAAGCCCTGCATCACAGCCTGTTTTTTACGAGACTGCAGGACCTCGTCGCGTGGGGCAGGAAGAACTCGGTGTGGCCATTCAACTTCGGTCTCTCCTGCTGCTACGTCGAGATGGCGGCAAGCCTCACGTCGCGTTACGACATCGCCCGCTTCGGCGCGGAGGTGATCCGGGGGACCCCCCGCGAGTCTGACCTGATGATCGTGGCCGGCACCGTCTTTATCAAAATGGCCCCTGTCATCAGAAGACTCTACGAACAGATGATGGAGCCCCGCTGGGTCATTTCGATGGGCTCCTGCGCGAACTCAGGGGGCATGTACGACATCTACAGCGTTGTCCAGGGTGTGGACACCCTTCTCCCTGTGGATGTCTATGTGCCCGGTTGCCCTCCCAGGCCCGAGGCCTTCATGGAAGGCCTGCTGCTGCTGCAGGATGCCATCGGGAAGGAGAGGCGCCCCCTCAGCTGGGTCGCCGGCCCTCAGGGCATTGAACAGGCGGAACCTCCCTCCCTTCGTAATCAGCGGCGTTCCGAGAGGAGGAAGGCGTCGGGCCTAAGGTCTCCGGATGAGATATAACATGCCATGAGCACAGATCCCGGCGTCATAAACAGCGGACCGGACAGTATCCGCGAATTGGTGGAAAAGTTCGGCACCGATGCATTCAGGTCTCAGGAGACGGCAGACGGCATCCCCACTGTCTGGGTGGCAAAAGAGAAGGCAGGAGATATCCTCCTTCACCTCAAGACCGGAATAAAAGAACCATACAGGACCCTCTACGATCTCACCGCGATAGACGAAAGGGTCAGGGAAAAACGGCACGGCCAGCCGGAGAGCGCTTTCACCGTGGTCTACCACCTCCTCTCCTATGAGCGCAATGACGATATACGCATCAAGGTCGGCCTCAGGGACGACAGTCCTTCCCTTCCCACGATAACCGGCATCTGGCCGTCTGCTGACTGGTATGAGCGGGAGGCATGGGACATGTTCGGCATCAGGTTCGACGGCCACCCCCATCTCAGGAGGATACTGATGCCGCCGACCTGGGAGGGACATCCTCTCCGTAAGGACCACCCGGCGCGCGCAACCGAAATGGCGCCCCTCCGGCTCACGGATGAAAAGGAGGAGGCTGAACAGGAGGCATTGCGGTTCCGGCCCGGAGACTGGGGGATGAAACGGCAGAGGGAGGATACGGACTTCATGTTCCTCAACCTCGGGCCCCAGCACCCGGGCACGCACGGTCTGCTCAGGATAATACTCCAGCTCGACGGGGAGGAGATAGTCGATGCGGTCCCTGACATCGGCTATCACCACCGCGGCGCCGAGAAGATGGGAGAACGACAGACCTGGCATACCTTCATCCCCTATACCGACAGGATCGACTACCTTGGCGGCGTCATGAACAACATGGCATACGTCCTGGCGGTCGAAAAACTTGCGGGCATCACTGTCCCGGACAGGGCGATGGTGATCCGCGTCATGATGGCGGAACTCTTCCGCATCGCCAGCCATCTGGTCTGGTATGGCACCTTTGCCCAGGACGTGGGGTCGCTCTCGCCGGTCTTCTTCACCTTCAACGACCGCGAGCGCATCTTCGGGATTGTCGAGGCGGTCTGCGGCGGCCGCATGCACCCTTCGTGGTTCCGGATCGGCGGGGTAGCACAGGACCTCCCCTCGGGATGGGACAGGCTGATGAAGGACTTCCTTGATTACCTCCCGAAGAGGCTGAAGGAATATGACAGGATCGTCATGAAGAACCGCATCTTCAGGGCCAGGACGATCGGGGTCGGCAGGTACACGCGTGACCAGGCGGTTGAATGGGGCGTGACAGGACCGGGACTCAGGGCCTGCGGTTTCGGATGGGACTTCCGCAAGAAGAGACCCTACTCCGGCTACGACCGGTTCGAGTTCGACATCCCGATTGCCCAGAATGGAGACTGCTACGACAGGGGCGTCGTCCGCATCGAGGAGATCAGACAGAGCCTCCGCATCATAGACCAGTGCATAAATAATATGCCTGAAGGTCCGTACAAGTCTGACCACCCCCTCGCCATACCCCCGCTGAAGGGGCGCACAATGCACGACATAGAGACGCTCATCGGTCATTTTCTCGGCGCCGGCTGGGGGCCGGTCATCCCCGCTGGAGAGGCCTTCTCCGGCATCGAGGCGACAAAGGGCAACAACGGGTATTACCTGATCAGCGACGGGAGCACAATGCCGTACCGTGTCCGGATACGGACGCCGTCCTTCGCCCATATGCAGATGGTGCCGCTGATCAGCCGCGGACTTATGGTGGCCGACCTGATGGCGATCCTGGGGAGCATCGACTTCATACTCGCGGATATAGACAGGTGAAAGAGACCACGCGAGAGAACCGAATATGAGAAACATTTTATGTTGACAGAAGAAGAAAAGACCGAGATCATGTCCGCGATACGGCATCACGAGAGCGGGCGCGCCGCCTGCGTCGATGTCCTGAAGATCGTGCAGCGCCATCGCGGCTGGGTCTCCGACGAGATACACGATATCGCCGGGCTGCTGGATATGACGACCGAAGAGGTCGACGGGCTCGCCACCTTCTACAGCTTCATCTTCAGGAAGCCTGTCGGCAAGCACATGATCCTGATCTGCGACAGCGTCTGCTGCTGGACTATGGGCTACGAAGTCATGCGGGAACACCTGACCGCACGTCTGGGGATACGGCCGGGCGAGACGACCGGAGACGGGCAGTTCACGCTGCTGCCGGTATCGTGCCTAGGTCTCTGCGATGCAGCCCCGGCCATGATAATCGGGGATGAAGTCTTCGGAAACCTGACTACGGAAAAAATCGATGCGATACTGGAGAGATACGCGGATTAAGCCATGACAACGGAACGTCCTCTCACAGGCAGTATGAAGCTAAACGGGGAACCCCTCGATATCCGGGAGTATGAGAAGGCCGGAGGGTATCAGGCCTTCCGCAAGGCGCTCGGCTCGATGACCCCGGCGGAGATTCAGTCTGTCGTGAAGGACTCGGGCCTTCGCGGCCGTGGCGGCGCAGGGTTTCCTACCGGCCAGAAGTGGAGCTTCATGCCGGCTGTGGACACAGTCCCCGGCCCGAGGTATCTGATCGCGAACGCCGACGAGATGGAGCCCGGGACCTTCAAGGACCGCGTCCTTATCGAAGGGAACCCCCATCAGCTTATCGAGGGCATCATCATCAGCGCCTATGCCCTCCAGGTGGATAGGGCATACATTTTTCTCCGGTGCGACTACAGGCGCGGCGCTATGCGGCTTTTGCGTGCCCTCGAGGAGGCCTATGCCGCAAACTACGCGGGGAAGAACATCCTCGGCTCAGGATTTACCCTCGACATCAGGCTCCATGTCAGCGCCGGCCGCTACATCTGCGGCGAGGAGACCGCGCTCCTGAACGCCCTCGAGGGAAGGCGTCCGGTCCCCCGCGCAAAGCCGCCGCACCCCCAGACCTGCGGCCTCTGGGGCAGGCCGACGGTCATCAACAATACGGAAACCTTCTGCAACATACCTCATATCGTCGACAAAGGCGCCGCCTGGTTCAAGGGACTCGGCCTGACCGAAGGAGGGACAAAGATCTACACCGCAAGCGGAAGGGTGAAGAGGCCGGGGGCATGGGAACTTCCGCTCGGCACACCCCTCCGAGACCTGCTGAACGAACATGCGGGAGGCATGGCCGACGGGTATTCTTTCAGGGCGGTGATCCCCGGAGGAGCATCTACCGATTTCCTTCTGGAGGAGCATCTCGATGTGAACATGGATTTCACTGCACCTCAGAAATTCGGGAGCCGCCTGGGCACCGGAGGTCTGATCGTTCTCGATGACAGGACCTGCCCGGTCGGCCTGGTCAGCAACCTCATTCATTTTTTCAGCCGCGAGTCCTGCGGCTGGTGCACCCCCTGCAGGGAGGGGCTGCCCTGGGTGGCAAAGACGCTCCAGGCGATCGAGGACGGTGAGGGCAGACCGGAGGACATCGGGATACTCGAAGGGCATACGCGTCTTCTCGGCCCCGGCAATACCTTCTGTTTCCTGGCTCCGGGGGCGATGGAGCCGCTCCAGAGCGCGCTTACATATTTCAGGGACGACTTCGAAAGGCATATCCGGGAAAAGAGATGCCCTTGGAGATAGGCGATGGCAACGATCTATATTGATAACAGACCATATGAGGTGAAGGACGGACAGAACCTGCTTCAGACCTGCCTCACACTGGGGTTCGACATCCCTTATTTTTGCTGGCACCCTGCCATACATTCGGTCGGC
>JAKAIE010000018.1 GCA_021814475.1 Nitrospirota bacterium | reverse complement strand
TTCATAAAATGCCCGCCTCGCGGCATTCGGCCGTGAATTCCGCGGTACTCATCATCCCGCGTATCCTGACCCATTTCCCCTCCCGGGGGTCGCGGATAAAGGTCAGGAGGTCATGGGACATCTTGTTATACACAGAGGCGTTGAAGGCCTTCGTGACCGCATCTATATTCCCGCGCGTCCCGGTCAGGAAGTCCCAGCCGGGTCTTGCCCCATACCTCTTCAGGTACTCTTTCATCACCTTCGGGGTATCGTTTTCAGGATCGATCGAGATCGACACGAGATGCACCTTGTGGGAATCAGGTCCAAGGGTCTTCTGGAGATTGGCAAAACCGGCCGAGAGGACCGGGCAGATGGTCGTACAGGTGCCGAAGATAAAATCGACCACAACCGGTTTTTCCGAAGACAGCAGGGTCCTCAGGTGCACCTTATGCCCGTCCTGGTTTACCAGCACGACGTCCGGTATCGTATAAACCTCCAGCGTCCGCGCATACCTCCTGCCGCCGGCCTCCGTCCGGCTGTCTGAACCGGGAGGCAGCATCAGGACGCAGAGAACAGCCAGTGCAATGAGAAACGTCCCTGCGGCCCCCAACCGCCGTCCCGCCGATACTGCGGGGCGGCCTTTTGCCTCCTGCCTGCATCCCGGCAGGGCTATTTTCGCATTCCGGTCCGTCTTCAATGAGTGTCCTCCATGATTCTTCGCCTCGGTCAGCTGTCGTGCAGCCCGGGATCCGGGCGATGTCTACTCATTGTACCACACAAAAATCGTTCTCAACCCGGGACAGCCTTATTCCGCCGCGCCTGCGCAGAGAGACGCAGCGGGGCCGTATGCAGAGGAATGAGCGGCGTCATCATTGTAGGGGGGTGAGGGGCTTTCCTGTGGGGGGAGCGGAAAGCCCCTCGGGGGAAAGACTATGCGCTACACCGACTTTCTGAGAAAAGTGGGCAGGTCAATCGCCTCTTCGTACTTGAACCCGTCGCCGCCCTTTCCGACCGTCTCCAGATCGAAATTGAGATTCTTCGCCAGAACCCTTTCTGACCCCTTATAACTCAGCGGCTCCTTCACCGGCTTCCACTTCGGGACATGGGGGAGTTCGGCCTTTTCCCGCTTCTCCTCGAAACCGGTCGCGATCACCGTCACCCTGACCTCGTCCTTGATGTCCGGGTCAACGACCGCGCCGAAGATGACATTCACGTCTTCATGGGCCAGGTCGTACACAAGGGCGGTCGCGTCGTTGAGCTCGTTGAGGGACATCTCTATGCCCCCGGTGATATTCACCAGGATGCCCTTTGCCCCTTCGATCGACGAATCCTCCAGAAGGGGGTTTGATATCGCCTGTTTCGCCGCCTCGAACGCTCCGTTTTCACCCCTGCCAACACCAGATCCCATGACCGCGCGGCCCATATTCTCCATGATTGTCTTGACATCCGCGAAATCGACATTGATGAGGCCAGGGACGAGGATGATATCGGATATGCCCTGCACCGCCTGCCGGAGGACATCGTTCGCGATCGAGAAGGACTTCAGCAGCGGCGTCCCTTTTTCGACGACCATACTGATCCTGTCGTTCGGGATGACGATGATCGTGTCGACATTTTTCGACAGCTCCTTCATGCCCTCTTCCGCATTCATGATTCGCCTTTTCCCCTCATAGAAAAAGGGCTTTGTGACGACCGCTACGGTCAGGATGCCGAGTTCCCGGGCCACGGCCGCAACCACCGGGGCCGCGCCGGTGCCGGTACCTCCGCCCATGCCTGCGGTGATAAAGACCATGTCGCAGCCGTCCATCACCTCCATCAGCGCCTCGCGGCTCTCCTCGGCGGCCTGCCTGCCAATCTCCGGGTTCGATCCCGCCCCGAGCCCCCTGGTTAGTTCCGCGCCGATCTGGACCTTCACCGGCGCAAGGGATGTCTCCAGTACCTGCTGGTCCGTATTGACCGCGATGAACTCGACCCCATGCAGGGTCGAGGCGATCATATTATTGACCGCATTGCCTCCCGCGCCGCCTACTCCCAGGACCTTGATCTTTGCCTTCTGCCCCCTGATCTCTTCAATCTCGAACATGTGATTCCCCCTTCTTGTTGTATTCTTGATCTATCGACAACGTATCCGTCGTGGTAAAGAAATCCCGCGCCCAGTGCCTCATCCTGCCGAAGAGACTATTGGAACTGACCGGGTGTACTGCGCGGGGCCGGTCGAATTCAGGACAATGCATGACCAGACCGGCGACTGTTGCGAACTGCACGTTATTCAGAATCGCGCCGCAACCTCCGGCAACGGAGGGAACCCCAACGCGAACCGGAAGCGCAAGCACCTCCTCCGCCATCCCGGCGAAGCCCTCCAGCAATGCAGACCCCCCTGTCAGCACAACTCCGCAGGAGGCGTGCTCGTACCCGAGGCCCCTCTTCAGTTCCGCGCGTACGAGTTCGAGCATCTCTCCGCAGCGGGGCTGTATGATATTCACCAGGCATTCACGCTGCAACGTCCTGACTTGCCCTCCTGCCTGGGTGATCCGGATTTCGGGTTCCGCATCGTCCCGGTCCATGGCGACCGAGCCCGATGACCTCTTCAGCCGCTCGGCCTCGGACATATGGACCCTGAGCCCGACAGCGATGTCATTCGTGATATGCCCGCCCCCGACCCCCAGCACCGATGCGTGGAGCAGGTTGCCCCCCCTGAAGAGGGCGATATCCGTGGTCCCGCCGCCTATATCGACCAGTACCACGCCCGAGTCCCTCTCCTCCGCGGTCAGAACGGCGCGGGAGGACGCAAGCGGGGCGAAGACGACGTCTGCGATATCGAGTCCGGACTTTTCGCAGCATTTCAGCAGGTTCTGTATGGCAGAAACCGCACCGGTGACTATATGGACCTTTGCCTCAAGCCTTACGCCGGACATGCCAACGGGGTTGCTTATCCCCTCGTGGCCGTCTAGGACAAAACCGGTCGGAATAACATGCAGCACCTCGCGGTCAAGTGGTATATAGACCGAACCTGCAGCCTCAATGGCTCTTTTGACGTCCGTGTACGCCACCTCGCTGCCCCTGACACCCACGGCTCCCCGGCCTTCGAAGCTCTCGATATGGGCCCCGGATATCCCGACCGCAACCGACCGGACCCTGACGCCGGCCGACGACTCGACCTCGCGGACCGCCCTCCTGATCGAGTCGACTGTTTCGTCAATGTCGGTCACCACGCCCTTCCTGAGCCCTGTCGCCGGAGAGAGCCCCAGCCCGAGGACATCGATGCTGCCGGGCCGGACAGCCGCTGCCACCGCACCTGCCTTCGATGAACCTACATCAAGTCCCACGACCACCTGTTGCCTCATCTGCGGACCACCTCGCTTACCGGTTTGACCACGACGCGGTTGGCGAATCTCAGGTCGATATAATCGACCGGGATATTGCGCGTCCTGATCTCGTCTTCGAGCTCCATGTATCTCACCAGCTTGTCATGGTACTCGCCGCTCCCCACCTTCACCACAACGCCATCGAGGTTCACGGTCATATCCTGCGGCCTGTTCGCGATCACCTCGATGCGGTCCTTGCGCGATATCAGCCCGGTCTCCTTGATCGCCCTGACAAGATCGATCGCCTGGGCATAGACGTCCTTCTTATCAAAGGGATTGCCGACGATCACCGGCAGGAAGGGGATCGCGCTGTCCTTCAGTTCCTCCAGAAGTTTCCCCCGGTCGTCGACGATGAAATGCCTGCCTCCCATGTCCAGCAGCGCAAAGGGCTCTGCCTCGCTGATCAGTATATGCAGCGTGCCGGGAAATTCCTTTCTGACCGAGGCGGACAGGACCCAGGGAGACGCGATCAGGCTCCTGTAGACTGCCCCGGACGAAAGGGTCACGAGATTTTCATGGGCTCCAAGGCCGGTGAATCCCCTGAGGTCCTCGTCGCTGAGGTGCCGGTTCCCCGAAAAAGAGACCTGCCGGAGAGGAAAGGCGGTATGCAGGAACGCATAGCCGGCATAGGATATTGTCAGCACCGCCAGCAGCGGGAGGGCGACCAGCCCTGCCTGCCGGAGACGGACAGCCGCCCCTGCGAGGCCTCCTGTTCCGACCACCGTATTCTTCTTGACCTTCCTGGATTTCACTCTGAGTCGCCCTCCATGATCCTCTCGATGAGCGTGGGGAAATCAAGGCCTGCAGCGGCCGCGATCTTCGGAAGCAGGCTCGTCTCGGTCATGCCGGGGATGGTGTTGACCTCGAGGACCACGACGTCCTTACGTTCACCGATGATGAGATCGACCCTGGTGGCGCCGCTGCAGCCGAGGGCGCGGTGCGCCGCCAGTGCCGCCTGCTCCGCCTTGCGGAGGGTCCTTTTATCGATCGCCGGAGGGATAATATACTCGGTCATTCCTGCGGTATATTTCGCCTCATAGCTGTAGAATTCAGCGGACGGCCTAACCTCGACCCCTCCGATCGCCCTGTCATTGAGGATGCCGATCTGGACCTCCCTGCCCGGCATATATTCTTCGATAACAACCGCATCTCCGTAGGCAAAGGCCTTCTTTATCGCCCGGACCGCGTCTTCACGCCTCCGCACGATCTCCACGCCGACGGAAGAGCCTTCGGTCGAGGGCTTGACGACCCAGGGCAGCCTGAACCCGGTCTTCAGCCCGGTCTCCGGCCTTCTGAACTCCTGCCTCCTGACAATATGAAAGACCGGCACGGGGATGCCGTGGTACCTGAATATCTTCTTCGAGGCCTCCTTGTCCATCGCCAGGGCCGAGGAGAGAAGCCCCGATCCTGTATAGGGGATCCCCATGATCTCGAGCATGCCCTGGACCGCGCCGTTTTCTCCGTGACCGCCGTGCAGGGCGATAAAGGCGAATCCGACCTTCTCTTTTTTCAGGACGTGCCAGAGATCCGGACCCGCGTCTACAGGCACTGCCGCGTAGCCGCGTGACTTCAGCGCCCTCAACACCGCAGCCCCGCTGCGGAGCGAGACCTCGCGTTCGGCAGACTGGCCGCCCATGAGGACCCCTATCTTCAGCTTCTTCAGAGTCTTCTTATCCATCAACAACCTCCCTCATGCCCTTCCGGCGAGCCTGATCTCGGGTTCGAGCGTGATGCCGAACCTCTGCTGCACCGTCATGGCGACCTTCTCCATCAGCGCCGTGTAATCGGCTGCGCTCCCTGTGCCGGCATTCACAAAGAAATTCGCATGCATGCTGCTCACCTCGATATCACCGACCCTCATCCCCTTGCACCCGGCCTCATCGATCAGCCTGCCGGCGAAGTCCCCGTCCGGGTTTTTGAAGACACACCCGGCGGAGCGGAGAGAGATCGGCTGGGCCGCTTTTTTTTCTCTGAAAAACCCTTCTGTCCGTGCCGCCACCGCATCCTTGTCATCGGTCCGCAATTTCAGATTTGCGCTCAGCACGATATCGGTCGGCTGTATACCGGACTGCCGGTACCCGAATTCGAGCCCCTCTCCCTTGAACCGGTCGAGCCTCCCCGCCGCATCCATGATCGCCACCGAGACGACAACATCCTTTATCTCATACCCGTACGAACCTGCGTTTCCGCATATCGCACCACCGACGCTGCCCGGGATGCCGGTCAGACCCTCCATCCCCGCAAAGCCGTTGTCCTTGCAGAAATTGACGAGCTTCTGAAGCGGGACCCCCGCCTCGACGAAGAGCTCCACCGCGTCCCCGGCCTGCCTTATGACCTCAACCCTGCTGAAGGTATTCACAGAGATCACCACGCCTTCGATCCCCCCGTCCAGGACAAGGAGGTTGGACCCCCTGCCTATCGTCATGTAGGGCATCTTCCTCTTTCCGAGAAGCGCAACGAGGTTCCTCATCGAAAGCGGGTCATCGGGGGTCATGAAGACGTCGGCAGCGCCGCCGATACCGAGGCTCGTATGTTCGCTCATGGGGATATCAAACCCGATGTGCCCCTGGTACATCCCAGCCAGGGCCTCTTTCCATTCCTGCTCACTGACCCTCATGCAGCATCTCCACGAACCTCTCTCCCAGTTTCCATACATCCCCCGCCCCGAGGGTCAGGAGGAGGTCGCCTTCGTGCATCCCGGCGGACAGGTATCGCAGGGCCTCTTCCCTGTCCGCAAAGTAGACGGCATTGCTGTTCCCCTTGTCCCTGATCTTCTGAAGCAGGGCCTTCGAGTCCACACCCTCGAGCGGCATCTCACCGGCCGCGTAAATATCGAGGAGCACTGTATGGTCCGGGGCATCGAAGGACGAGGCGAACTCGTCCATGAGGTCTGAGGTCCTCGAATACCGGTGGGGCTGAAAAACGACGAAGAGCTGCGACCGGGTCCCCAGGTACTGCATGTTCTCCCTGGCCGCCATGATCGTCGCCCGGACCTCGGTCGGATGATGCCCGTAGTCGTCATAAACCCTGATCCCCGTGCCCTCCCCCTTGAACTCGAACCGCCTCTGTATCCCGCTGAACCCGACGAGGGCCGACCG
This sequence comes from Nitrospirota bacterium, assembly GCA_021814475.1. Taxonomy (GTDB): domain Bacteria; phylum Nitrospirota; class Thermodesulfovibrionia; order Thermodesulfovibrionales; family UBA6898; genus PALSA-1316. The sequence goes on along the minus strand of JAKAIE010000018.1, from coordinate 36,882 downwards.
AATCTGCTCCGGGTCCATCTTGAGCTCCAGAGCAACGCCGATGCAGGCGAGGGCGTTCAGGACATTATGCATGCCGGGCACCGGGATGCTGAACCTGCCGGCATTCTCCCCGTGGTACACCAGGTCGAAAGAGACAGCCATGAAAGACTTTTCGATATTCGCCGCGTGGATATCCGCCTCTGGCGAGAAACCGTATGTGACGTACCTGCGGTGGATGTCAGGGATCAGCTCCCTGATATAGCTGTTTTCGAGGCAGATAAAGGCCGCCCCGTAAAAAGGCACCTTATTGATAAAGGAGAGGAAAGCCTCCTTCAGCCTGTCCATTGTTTTAAAGAATTCCATATGCTCCCGGTCGATGTTCGTCACGACCGCAATCGTGGGTGAAAGCTTCAGGAAAGACCCGTCGCTCTCATCCGCCTCTGCGACCAGGAAATTCCCGGACCCGAGACGGGCGTTGCTGCCGATCCCCTTGAGCTTTCCGCCGATGACGATTGTCGGATCGAAACCGCCCTGTCCCAGCACCGTCGAGATCAGGGAGGTCGTCGTCGTCTTCCCGTGGGCTCCTGCCACAAGTATTCCGTATTTCAGGCGGGCCAGCTCGGCCAGCATCTCTGCCCTCGGGATCACCGGGATCGAGCGACGTTTCGCCGCCGTCACCTCGGGGTTGTCACTGCGGACCGCAGAGGAGATGACCACCACATGCGCCTCACCGACATGCTCTTCGCGATGGCCGATGCTGATCTTCACCCCCATCGCCCCAAGACGCCTGGTCGTGTCGGATTCCTTCAGGTCCGACCCGGTCACCTCGTACCCGAGGTTTGCGAGGACCTCCGCGATGCCCGACATGCCGATGCCGCCGATGCCTACAAAATGTATTCTCCTGTATTTCTCAAACATGGCCTGTCCTTCTTAGTGTCTTATTGTTCATCCGTTCCTCATCAGGCTCATCGCGACATCCACTATCTTCGTACAGGCATCGGGCCGCCCCAGCCCCTTGCTCGCGCTCTTCATCTCCGCGCGGAGATCTGCGTTGAGGTAGACCTCCCGGATCGCCCCTGCAAGGGCCTCTCCGCCGAGGTCGTCTTCGAGCATCACCATTGCCGCCCCCATCTCGCGCAGCTTCATCGCGTTGAACTCCTGGTGCCGCCCCGCGGCGTGCGGAAAGGGGATCAGGATTGCCGGCTTGCCGAGCGCCGTGAGTTCGGCAAGGGTCGTCGCCCCGGCCCTCGAGACAACCACATCCGCAACGGCATACGCCTCGGCCATCTGGTAGATGAAAGGCGCCACGGTTCCCTTGACCCCTGTCTTGCGATAGGCGTCGCGGATCCCCTCGAAGTCCCTGTCCCCGGTCTGATGGAGGAACTGGATATCCGACTTGAGATCGGAAAGGTGGTTCAGGCTGTCGACCATCGTCCGGTTGATCGCCTGCGCCCCGGAACTGCCCCCGAAGATGAAGACGGTGAAGAGGTCCTTGTTGAGCGAAAACAGCCTGCATGCGGCATCGCGGTCTCCCTTCAGGATCTTCCTGCGTATCGGGTTGCCGGTCAGAAAGGTCTTGTTCATCGGGAACGACGACAGGCTCTCATGATAGGTGACGCAGATCCTCCGGACGATCCTGCCTAGGATCCTGTTCGTAAGGCCCGGCACGGAGTTCTGTTCATGGATCATCGTCGGGATCGATTTCAGGTCCGCGACAGCGACGATCGCGCCGGAGGCATACCCGCCAACCCCTATCACGATATCAGGGGAGACCGCCGCAAGGATCCGCCGCGCATCGAAAAACGAAAGGAACAGCCCCGCGACCCCCTTCGCCTTTCCCGTAAAGGACTTGCCGACGATGCCCTGCGACCTGAGGAACCGTATCGGGTAGCCCTCGCGGGGGATGATTTTCGCCTCGATGCCGCGCTCGGTCCCCACGAAGACGATCTCGGCGCTGCCGTCCCTTCTCCTGAACTCCTCGGCGATGGCAAGCCCGGGGAAGAGATGGCCTCCAGTGCCGCCCCCCGCTATGATCACCTTCATGCCTGGGACCCCTTCCCGCCGTATATATTTCTCCTTGCAACACGCCGCACCTTTGCAATGCCGTCCTCGCGTTCAGGCTCAGCCTCATCCCCCCGGGATATCTTCAGAAGGATGCCGACCGCAGCCATATTCACGAGCAGCGCCGAGCCGCCGTAACTGAGGAACGGCAGCGGAAGCCCCTTGGTCGGCACGAGGCCGGTCACCACCGCGAAATTGATCAGCGCCTGCAGGGAGATCATCATCGTCAGCCCGTAGGAAAGGTAGCATACAAATTTCTCCTGCGAACGGTTGGCGATCGAGATGCCCCGGCTGAAGAGAAAGACGAAGAGGGATATCAGGACGGAAGCCCCCACGAGCCCAAGTTCCTCGCCGACGAGGCAGAAGATGAAATCGGTATGCGAGGCCGGCAGGAACGCCAGTTTCTGCCTCGACTCGCCAAGACCGAGACCGGTGACCCCGCCACTGCCGAGGGCGATGAAGGACTGGACAAGCTGGAATCCGCTCCCCAGGGGGTCTTTCCACGGATCGAGAAACGAAGTGATCCGTCTCAGCCTGTACGGTTCCATGACGAGTTTGTACACGACGGGGACCGCAAGCAGGAGCACCGAGCCGATATACCGCAGCCTCATCCCCGAAATAAAGAGCATCCCGAAGGTGAGAAAGGCCAGGCTCATCGTTGAACCGAAGTCCGGCTGCTTCAGGAAGACGACCTGGAAGGACGCCATAATGATCAGGGGCCTGATGAAAGACATGAAACTGTCGGGGTTGTACCCGGGCATCGAAAGGTAGCGCGCAAGAAAGATCACCATCGAGAGCTTCACGAGTTCCGAGGGCTGGAAGGTCGTCGGCCAGAGCCTGATCCAGCGGCGTGCGCCGCCCGCGGTCACGCCGATGTACGGGAGAAAGACCGCAAGCAGGAGCGCGAAGGAGAAGATCAGCAGCGGGATTGACGCCTTCTTCAGGAAGGACGGGTTCAGACGGTAGGTGAAGAGGAAGACCACAAACCCGAGCGCCACCGTAAAGATATGCCGCTTGACATAATAGAATTCGCTGATATTGTGCCTGGCCAGGACCGGGGTGATGACCGACGTCGAACTGTAGATCATCAGGGCGCCGAAGGCGATCAGGAGGAGCATCGCCGCCAGGAGTCCCTTGTCGTAGGTCCTCGCCACCGGCGGCTTCATGCCGTATGCCCTAGTCCGCATCACTCCTGCAGCCCCCGCACCGCGGCCTTGAACTGCAGCCCACGGTCTTCAAAATCCCTGAACATGTCGAAACTGGTGCAGGCGGGAGAGAGCAGGACCACATCTCCGCGCAGTGCCAGCTGCCGGGACCTTTCGACGGCGCCGGCAAGGCTGTCCGCCGTATAGATCCCGGTCGTGCCCTCCAGTGCCTTTCCCATCTTCCCGGCAGCCTCGCCGATCAATATAAGGGCCTTCACCTTTCTCCTGACGGTATCCCTCAGGACCGTAAAGTCGCCGGACTTGTCCCTGCCCCCGGCGATCAGGACGACCGGCCTGTCGAAGCCCTCGAGTGACTTCAGTACCGCATCGACGTTCGTCCCTTTCGAGTCGTTGATATACCCGACCCCGTCGAGCTCCCGGACGAATTCGAGCCGGTGCTCAAGCCCCGTAAACTCTCGCAGCACCGCGGCGACCGCGGCCGGGCCGCATCCTGCAAGGAGGGCCATGGCGGAAGCCGCCATGGCGTTCTCCAGGTTGTGGACTCCGTGCATTGCTATCTCGCCGACAGAGACGAGCGGCACCGCATTCCCGCCGGCCAGAGATGAGTAGACGGTCCCCTCCTTCGCGTAGACGCCCGTGACCTCGCGCCTTCTGCTGAAAAAGATGACCGCAGGCCCAGTGTCTTCCCGCCGTCTCAATCCGGCATCATACACTTCCCCGGTCCCCGGGTCGTCCGCATTCAGCACAAGGGAGTCTCCCTGCCCCTGGTTTTCGAATATGCGCGCCTTGGCCCCGGCATAGGCGGTCATTGAATGATAGCGGTCCATGTGATCGGGCGTGATATTGAGTATCGCCGCAATGCGGGGCCTGAAGGTGTCGATCGCCTCGAGCTGGAAACTCGACAACTCCGCCACCACGGCGTCAGGCAGAGCACCTTCCGGTATCCCGAACCCGGTATCACCCTGCGCCAGAGCCATCAACTCTTCGGTCAGGGCGTTGCCTATATTGCCGCCGAGCACCGTCCTGAAGCCCTGCCGCCGCATCATGAGATTGACCAGGGTCGTGGTCGTGGATTTGCCGTTGCTGCCGGTGACGGCTAAAAAGGGCACAGTCGCTTCCTTCTGCCGCGTGCCTTTCGCCCTTTTTCCGGCCTCACCCTGGAAGACCTGCCAGGCGAGTTCCAGTTCGCCGATGACCGGTATGCCCCTGTTGCGGGCGGCCGAGATCGGGCCCAGTTCAGGGACCCCGGGACTCGTGACGATCAGGTCGGCAGACAGGAAAAGCTCGGCGGGATGGGAACCCAGGACCCTCTTCACAGAAGGCGCCAGCCTTGTCACCGCATCCTTCAGCAGCTCCTCCGTTTTTATGTCGGTCACGGTCACGCGGGCGCCGAGCGCAGTGAGGAGGTTTGCCGCCCCCACACCGCTGCGTGCAAGCCCGACGACCGTAACGTTCTTACCCCCGAGGTTCATTCACCGCCCTCCGGGCCATGTTCTGCGCTTTATGTCTTTTCACCTTCTTCAGCTTCGCATACCTGCTGCCGGATTTTGAGTGCCTGTTCGGCTTCTTCAGTTTTGCATGTAGACGATCGTGCCTGGACCGTTTTTTCGCCAGTATAACGCTGTGCTTGCGGCCCTTCTTCCCGGTTGCTCCGGCGTACCGCACCTTGCGCGGTCCATCCCCGGAGGTCGTGGTATAAACGGCATGGGAGACCTTCGCCCGCCCCTCGCCGGTCCGTGCGAGGTAGACAACAGGTTCTTCGGTATTGTTCAGCACCTTCGCGCCGAAGGCGAGCAGTTCCTCGGACTCCTTCCAGAGCAGGTCCCTGACCGGGGCCCCGAGCAGGGCTACGATGATCGTGTCCTTATCGCGCTCTCCGGCGCAGACAAAGCAATGGCGTGCCTGCCGCGTAAACCCGGTCTTTCCCCCGAGGATCTCCTCGTCGGACCAGAGGAGCTTGTTCGTATTCCTGATGTGCATCGTCTTGCCGGACTCGGTCGAAACCTCGGTCATGCGGGTGCTGATAATCTCCTTGAGTACCGGATATTTGATCGCCTCGCGCATGATCTTCGCGAGGTCATACGCGGTGATATACTGCCCCGGGCCCGGCAGCCCGTTGGCGTTGATGAACCTGGTGTCGTTTGCCCCGATCGCAATCGCCTTCCTGTTCATCAGGGCAACGAACTTCTCCTCCGAGCCGGCGACCTCCTCGGCAAGGGCCACCGCCGCATCGTTCGCCGACTTCATCAGGGCCGCGTAGAGGAGCGTCTCGACCGAAACCTTGTCTCCTTCCCTAAACCCGACCCTCATGGCGGGTGTCAGAGAGACCTTTCTGCTTATGGTCGCGACATCGCTCAGCTTCGCCCTGTCGAGCACCACCAGCGCGGTCATCAGCTTCGTGGTGCTCGCCGGGAGCAGCCTCATGTCGGGATTCTTCGCATAAAGAATCCTGCCGGTTTCGGCGTCCAGAACCACCGCCGCCTTCGACCGTATGTCACCGGCAAAGGCGGTCGCGGCAGCAGCGGCCATGCATATGACCAGGGCCAGTATCAGCCAGGTCCTCCTGCCACTGGTCCCTTTTGTCCTGATGTCTATCGCGTGCCCCTTGTTCTTCATCTTCACCTCAATTTCAGAGTTGCCAGGCTGAGCAGCGCCAGCATTATCCCGACGATCCAGAACCGTATGATCACCTTAGACTCGTGCCACCCCTCGAGTTCGAAGTGATGGTGGATCGGCGCCATCCTGAATAACCTCTTCCCGGTCAGTTTGAACGATGCGACCTGGAAGACGACCGAAAGCGTCTCTATGACAAATATGCCGCCGACGACGGCAAGGACTATCTCATGCTTTGTGATCACGGCGAGGGTGCCGAGCGCGCCGCCCAGTCCGAGCGAGCCTACATCACCCATAAAGATATCGGCGGGATAGGAATTGAACCAGAGGAACCCGAGAGCCCCCCCGAGCATGGCGCCGCAGACCACCGTCAGTTCTCCCGTCCCCTGGAGATAGAGCACCTGAAGGTACGAGGCGAACTTGGCGTTGCCCGAAATATAGACCAGGATCATGTTCGCCAGGAGAGCAATACCGACAAGGCCGATCGCGAGCCCATCGATGCCGTCGGTGAGGTTCACGGCATTCGACGACCCTACGATCACCAGCACCGAAAAAGGGACGTAGAACCAGCCGAGGTCAATCATCCATCTCTTGAAGAACGGGATGCTCAGCACCTCGCTGTAAGGGTCCCTGGGATTGAAATACAGAAGTGCGCCAATCGCCGCGGCGATGCCGATCTGCGCCCCGAACTTGTACCAGGCCCTGAGCCCCTTCGGGTTCTTCCTCACCACCTTGAGGTAGTCGTCGAGAAAACCGATGGCGCCGAACATGACCAGGGAGCCGATCATCAGCCAGACATAGGCATTCTCCATGTCGCCCCAGAGCAGTATAGAGGAGATGATCGAGATGATGATGATCAGCCCTCCCATCGTCGGCGTCCCGGACTTTTTAAGGTGCGTCTTGGGTCCGTCGTCGCGGATCTGCTGGGTCATGCTGATCCTCTTGAGATAGGCGATCATCCCGGGCCCGATGATGAGAGAAATGATCATCGCCGTGATGATCGCGAGGGCAGTCCGGAAGGTGATGTACCTGAATACATTCACCGGCGTAAAGATCTCGTGAAAACTGTACAGGATCCTATAGAGCATCGGCCCTTCCTTCCACGGAGGTCTTCAGTTCTTCCAGCGCCTTCTCCATGCGCATGCCCCGTGAGCCCTTCAGGAGGATGGTATCCCCCGCGCGGGCCACGCCGGCGAGGATCGCTCCGGCCTGAAGAGATTCGTCGGCAAAGTAGAGGTCGCCCCTGAAACCCGGGGCCGCCTTCTTCATCTCGCTGCCCACGGCGATCAGCATATCCACGCCCAGATCATTCAGCCGGCCGGCAAGTTCCGCGTGCGCAGGACCGGCATGGCTCCCGAGTTCGAGCATATCGCCGAGCACCGCAACCGCCCGGCTGCGCCGGAGCCTCCCCAGTTCACTCACCGCCTCTTTCATCGAGGCCGGGTTGGCGTTGTACACATCACTGATGATCAGCATGCCTCCGAGATCAGCGATCTCGAGGCGCATCGGCACCCCGGTAAAGGCCTCGAGCCCCTTCCTTATCGCATCCGGCGGGGCGCCGGCCGCGGAGGTGATTGCCGCGGCGGCCAGCGCATTGGAGATATTGAACCTGCCCGGGAGCTGAAGCGCGACCGTCATCTCCGTGCCGTCCTGCAGGCGCAGGATAAAGCGGGAACCCCTGTCCCGGAGTTCGATCTCCCGGGCGGTCACACCGGCTTCGTGGTCGATACCGTAGGTTATCGTCTTCCCGGAGTAGCCGCGTATCCCGTCCATCAGGAAACGGTCGTCGGCATTCACCGCAAACGTCCCGACATACTCAAGGACCTCCAGATCGGTCGACCTCACCGCCTCCATGCTGCCGAAGCCTTCGAGGTGGGCGGGACCGACATTGGTCATGACCGCATACTCCGGCTCCGCAATGCCGCAGAGAAGCCTTATATCGCCGGGGGCGTTCGATCCCATCTCGAGCACCATTATCTCTTCATCTCCCGCCATCCTGCAGATGCAGAGGGGAAGGCCGATATGGTTATTGAGATTGCCGGTGGTGGTCAGTGCCTTCCCCGTCACGGAGAGGATCGACGCGGTCAACTCCTTGGTGGTGGTCTTGCCGTTTGTCCCGGTGACCGCGATCCCGGGGATGCCGCGTTTCCGCCTCAGAGAGCGCGCCGTAGCCTGCAGGGCTGCGAGAGTGTCCTGCACCAGGATGACCGTCCGGTCCTTCAGGGAACCGGAGGGAGGAACGCTCACAAGCGCCCCTGCGCCCCGTTCGAGCGCCGCGGACAGATACTGATGCCCGTCGCTGCGGGCGCCGGCGAGCGCAACAAAGAGTTCGCCGTCCCCGATCGTCCTTGAGTCGATCGAGACCCCGGCAAATTCACGCAGTCCTTCGCAGAGTATCTTTCCCCCTGTTGCTGTCAGTATGTCTTCAGTCTTCAAATATGCCATTACGCTGCCGCTTCCCCCGCCTTGTATAAGCACAAACACATTTATGTATTGAGTACGAAACGCCGGATAGTCTCCTGCAGCACCTCCCTGTCACTGTACTGACACCGTCGTCCGCCCATCTCCTGATATTCCTCGTGGCCCTTGCCCGCAACGAGCAGAAGGTCGCCTTCCCGCGACTCCTTCACCGCGCGCCGTATCGCCTCGGTCCGGTCCGGTTCGATCACGTAATGCCCCCCACGGGCACCGGCCTCAATATCGCGGATGATATCCTCCGGACGCTCCGACCGCGGATTGTCCGAGGTGATGATCACAAGATCGCTCAGCCGCGCCGCAACCTCTCCCATACGCGGTCTCTTGCCCCTGTCGCGGTCACCGCCGCAGCCGAAGACGGTGATCACCCTGCCCCGCGTCAGCTGCCGCGCGGTCAGGAGCGTCCTTTCGAGGGCATCCTCGGTATGAGCGTAATCGATCACGGCGATGAACGGCTGACCAGCGTCGATCCGTTCGAACCGGCCCTTTACATTTCCGGCCATCCGGATGCCCCGGAGAACCGTGCCGACCGGTATCCCGGCGGCAAGCCCGGCGCCTGCTGCTGCCAGGATATTATAAACATTATGCTGCCCGATCAGCGAGGATTCCACAGGGTGGGACGAATCCCTGAAGACCAGGCGGAACCGGAGACCCACCGGACTGTTCACGATATCTTCGGCCCTGAGGTCTGCGCCGGGACCAAGGCCGTACGTATACCCGCGGCCGCAGTCGTTCCAGAGCCTCCGGCCATACTCGTCGTCGCAGTTGATAACCGCCATCCCTTCTTTGCTGAGGAGGCTGCTGAAGAGACGACCCTTCGCAAGGAAATACTCTTCCATGGTCTCATGGAAGTCGAGGTGGTCCCGCGTCAGGTTGGTGAAGACGGCCGTGCTGAAGACCGTCCCGTCAACGCGTTTCTGCGCAAGGGCATGCGAGGAGACCTCGGAGACGACATGCGTGCAGCCGGCCAGGAGCATCTCGTGCAGCAGATGCTGGAATTCCGGGGCTTCGGGTGTCGTATGCGTCGCTTCATGGACCTCGTGACCGACAAGATACTGTATCGTACCGATGAGGCCGGTCTTCTTCCCCCACTCTTCGAGTATGGATTTTATCAGATAGGTGGTGGTCGTCTTGCCATTCGTCCCTGTCACACCGATCACCTGGAGCCTTGCCGAGGGCCTGCCATAAAAATTGTTGGCAACGCCGGCAAGCGACTCCCTGCTGTCCGCCACCTGTATATAGGTAACTTCCCTGCCCTCTGCCCCCCGGCGCATGACTGCCGGCCCCTGATGCATCACCGCCACCGCGCCCTTTTCCACGGCCTTGCCGATGAAGTCATGCCCGTCGGAGCTTTCTCCCCTCACTGCGGCAAAGAGGTCGCCCTCCGCTGTTTTCCTTGAGTCGTAGGAGATGCCGCTGATCCCGACTTCCATGCTCCCTTCTACCCGAAGCGTCTCTATGCCGCGCATGAGTTCGCGGAGGATCATCTGGCCACCAGCAGCAGGGTCTTTTCCTTGCCGTCGTCCCGGGGCACGTTCATATAGGACAGCGCCTGGTCCGCGATGCTCCTGAAAACAGGGCCCGCGACCACACCGCCGTAAATCGACCCCTTCGGCTCATACACCACGACGATCATCGCAAGTTTTGGATTGTCGGCCGGCACGAAACCCACAAAAGAACTTATGTAGCGGTCTTTTGAATAGCGTTTCGTCCTGCTGTCAACAAGCTGCGCAGTACCGGTCTTGCCCGCCACCTGGTTGCCGTCGACCGCAGCAGCCGTCGCCGTGCCTCCCTCCTCGACCACGGTCTTAAGGATATCCCTGAAGGTCTCCGCCGTCCTGGCGGACAGGATCCTTTTTTTCTCCGTATCTTCAAACGAATACACGGGCAGTCCCGCGGATGTCCTGATCTCGGAAACCACATGGGGCTTGACGAGGAAGCCGCCGTTGGCAACGGTGGCATATGCCCGCAGCACCTGAAGCGGCGTCACGGCCACCTCCTGCCCTATCGGGATCGCGCCTATCGACGTCGCGGACCACCTCTCCGGTTTTTTGATCCATCCGGACACCTCCCCGGGCAGGTCGATTCCGGTCTTGTCTCCGAAGCCGTAGAGCTTCGCATACTTGTATATATTTTCCTTCCCGAGTTTCATGCCGATCATGATTGAGCCGACGTTCGAGGACTTCTGGATCACCTCGTGGAAGGCAAGAAGACCGTGCCGGTGTGCGTCGTGGACCACCTTGCCGCCGACCTCGATAGAACCCCTGCTGCAGTCGAAGGTGGAATTCGGGCTGAAGACCTTCTCTTCAAGCGCAGCGGTCCCGATAACGATCTTGAAGGTGGACCCGGGCTCATAGATATCAGTAATCGAACGGTTTCTGACATCGGCCCTGTTAGCACGGTGCAGGTTGTTCAGGTCATACGTCGGACGGTTCGCCATGGCGAGAATCTCTCCGGTGAACGGATCCATGACAATGGCGGTGGCGGCGACAGAGCGCCACTTCGCCATGGCCTTGTCAAGCTCCCTCTCCGTAATATATTGAAGACCCTCGTCGATCGTCAGCTGGATATCGTCTCCCCTGGATTCCATGTTCACCCCCGAGGAGAGCACCCTTCCGCTGGCATCGCGTGCAAGTGATACCTTGCCCCCGGAGGTCTTCAGGTACTTGTCGTAGCGCAGTTCTATCCCTTCGAGCGGCTGGTTGTCCAGCCCGACGTTGCCGACAATATGGGCGGCGAGCTCGTTCTTCGGATAGAACCTCTGCGACTCGGTCATGAAACCGAAGCCCTTCACGCCGGGCTCCCTCACCCCGGGCTCCATGCCGAGAAGCTCGCGCACCTTCGCCACTGTCTCGGCCGGAAGCTTCCTGTCGATCCAGGAAAAGCGCTTCTCCTCCTTGAACTTCGCCTGAATAGCGCGTGGCTCCATGCCAAGCACGTTGGAGAGCCTCTTCACCTTCTCTCCGTCGATATCCACCTCGCGGGAGTCACAGTAAAGGGATTCGAGTTCCATATTCACCGCCAGCGCCCTCCCGCGGCGGTCATAGATATTGCCCCTCATCACATGGATATCTTCCGACTTTTCCTGCTGCATTCTCGCCTTTTCGGAGAGGAGCTTGTGATTGAAGATCATGAGATCGCTTAGGCGCAGGAATATCGCAATAAAACCGAAGATGATCGTCGTATTGAGAATTACGACACGTTTCCTGCTGAGTCCGCCTCCCTGCTGAAGCTTCTGCGCCATCGGTCAGCGGGTGTCCCCCAGTCTCAGAGATGCCTGTCTCGGCTCTGCCGCCGTATTATGTCTTACCAGCACGACCCTAGTCCTGTCCGGGGTCACATAGACGTCTTCGGGAGATTTCGCCCTGCCGTAGGCCGGAGTGTCCAGGGAGGCTGTTATGCGGGAGACCGCCATGAGGTGGGCACGCTCGGCAAGGAGCGTCTTCATGTCCTTCCGGGCTGCCATCGACTTCTCCTCCAGTTCACGCATGCTGTACGTCATCGAAACGATGCTGGACCTCAGCCATATGAGGGAAAAAAGACCAGCGAGCACCAGCACGACGCAGAGGGGTTTGTACAACAGGGACACGAATGTGCTGTCAGACTTGGTCCGCATCATAACTTTTCGGCTCCTCTCAGTTTTGCGCTCCTGGCCGAGGGGTTTGCCCTCAGCTCCTCCATGCCGGCCGTCACCGGCTTCTTCACAAGCGGCAGGAGCGTCATTTTCTTTGCGTTATCCCTGATAAAGTTCTTCACGATCCTGTCCTCCAGCGAATGATACGAAATGACGCAGAGGCGTCCGCCTTTCCCTAACAGACCGAGTGACGCGTCCAGCGCGCCGGCAAGCTCTTCCATCTCACGGTTCACCTGGATGCGGAGGGCCTGGAATGTCCGCGTCGCGGGATGGGTCCTGCCGGACCGTCCGACAGCCCGCTCGATGAGACCCGCCAGTTCGGCGCAGGTATCGATCGTCTTCTTCTTCCGGGCCTCCGTGATCCACCTGACGATCCTGGCAGCGCGGTACTCCTCGCCATACTCCCGCAATATCCGGACAAGGTCGCGATCCTGCCAGGCATTGACAATATCCCAGGCAGAGATCGGCTGTGACATGTCCATTCTCATATCGAGCCTCCCGGCGGAGGTGAAACTGAAGCCCCTTGTCAGGTCCTTCAGCTGCATCATCGATACACCAAGGTCCAGGAGTATGCCGTCGACCTCCCCGATGCCTTCCGCACGGAGCAGCCCGGCGATGCCGGAGAAGCTGCCCTTTCGCAGGATCAGGCGGTCGTCATGAAGCCGCTCCGCGGTCCTTCTCAGGGCCTCTTCGTCCCTGTCGATACCGACAATCCTGCCGTCCCGGCCGATCTTTTCGAGTAACACTTCAGAATGCCCCCCAAGTCCTACCGTCGCATCCACATAGGTCCCGCCCTCTCTGGGTGAGAGCAGGTCGACCACCTCCCTGACGAGGACCGGGAGATGGGCAAACGTCATACTGCTACAGCCCGAATTCCGTCAATTTTGCTTCTACCGCCCTCTTGTCGACCTTCGAAGGATCGGTCACCAGGTCCCACTCTTTCCTGTCCCACAGGTCTATGCGGTCTATCTGGCCGACGATGGCGATATCGGAATTCAGGCGGGCGTCCTCGCGGAGAGATGCAGGGACAAGAATCCTGCCCTGCTTGTCGAGTTCGACTTCCTGCGCCGAGGCAACGACCCGGCGCTTGAAGTACTTGACCGCATCGTCACTGGCCGGCAACTGACGGACCTTATCTTCGAGCTTCTGCCACTCCTCCTGGGGATACAGATGCAGGCAGGTATCAAACGCCGCGTTGACAAGGTAGAGTTTATGATTATAATTAGATGAAATTATCTCTCTGAAAGGAGCCGGTATGATAAGTCGCCCCTTTGGGTCGAGTGTATAATAATATTTTCCAGAGAAAGCTGGCACGTCTCCTCCACTTTCTACCACAATTTACCACTTAAATATAAAGGAGATTGGATTTAGAGTCAAGCAAAAAAAAGGCGGGAGCGCCACCTTTCTATATATAGCTGCCAGCTGAGGCACAACCACTATATATGGAGAGACGGGTTTGAGAATTTTCTTGTCGTGAACAGAGCCCTGTTATCTTCGGCGCATCTCCGGGCCGGTGAAAATGACAGGGTATGCGGCGCGGAGTCATGGTGCTTGCCCCTGCGCACCAAAAAAAAGGCCCGGTCGATCGACCGGGCCTTTTCGCGTTCCGTTATGGAATGCCGCTTACTTCTTCTTTCCGCCCTTGCGAGCAGAGGGCTCCTTCTCCTCGCTCTTCTTCAGGTGTGACCAGTTGTTCAGATCGTGGGCGATATAATGGCAGTCGCCGCACTTGTTGAACTTCGCCATGATGCCGGCGGGATGCTTCTCCCCGTGGCAGTCCTGGCACTTGGGAATCATCTTGTGCTTTGACTGATGGCAGAACGAGCAGGCAAACTGACTGTGCTTGCTCTTGCTTGCGATCAGCGTATCGTAGACCTGCTTGTGGCAGCCTGCGCAGAACTTTGCCGGCACATCTTCATAGGTCACCGGCTTCGGCGCATGGGCCTTATGACAGCTCCTGCAGTCCGCCATCACCATATCAGGCGTGTGGCCCTTATGGCACTTGAAGCACTCGGGCTTGTTCGGATGAGTGTTGCTGTGGCAGGTCGAACAGAAGAGCCTGGAATGTTTTGTTTTATTCTCCCTGAGCTGCTCGATCTGCTTTGTATGGCAGGTCAGACAGGGATCGGTGAGATTCGGACCGATCGTGATTTTCTTCGGGGTATGCGGATTCGTGTGACACCCCAGACATCCCTGGAGTTCGAAATGGGGCTTGCCGACATGACATTTGCTGCACTTCGGAATGATGCTCTTGGCAGGGACCGAGGGCGGATGGCCGACATGGCAGTCCTGGCATGCCACCTTCTTGTGCTTGCCTCCGTTGGCGGCGATGTCTGCAGGCGGTCCGGCGTGGCACTTGACACAGTCGTCGCTGCCAAGGGCCGGCTGAGCCGACTTCGCATCCTGGGGAGCTGCAAATGCCACTGCGCCGCCGAGGACAAGGGCGAAAACGATGAGACAGACCTGGTACAAAACCTTGGAACTTTCTCTCTTCATACGACCTCCTTATATTATGATTTACTGAACAGCTTCTTCAGGGTGCGGACATTCGGACAAGGTTATATCACGAATCCGCCGGCCGTGTCAAGAGCGGCTCGTTGCCGTGTCAAGGCCGGATCAGGGCACCGGACGTTTTCCGGACAGGGCCTTTCTCATCGCCGATGCGATATCGTGGCAGCTGAAGGGTTTCTGTATGAATCCGTCGGCACCCTGCGCCAAAAGATTTTCTATGCCCTCAAACCCTTCCTGGCTGAACCCGGAACAGATCAGCACCTTGACCGCGGGGTTTATCTCCTTCAGGAGCCGAAAGACGTCCTTTCCTCCCATTTCCGGCATCACCATATCGAGGATGATCAGGGATATATCCGCCTTCTTTTCCCTGAATATGCGGAGTCCCTCCGTCCCTCCCCCGGCCAGCAGCACCTCGTAGCCGAGCCGGGACAGCATGTCCCTGGTCATTTCTCTCACCGTGGTCTCGTCATCTATCATGAGGATCGTTTCCTGGCCTCCGAGTTCCCCGGGCTCGGCAGCCTCTTCAGGGGCTTCACCCCTTGCAACGGGCACGTACACATTAAACACCGTGCCGCTCCCCTGCTCGCTGTACAGGTTGATATGCCCCCCGTGGTTGGCGACGATCGAATGCACTATATAGAGACCGAGACCGGTGCCTTTGCCGGCCTCCTTTGTCGTAAAAAAGGGATCGAATATCCTGCTGCGCGTGGCTCCCGACATGCCGGTGCCTGTGTCCGAAACAGACAGCCTCACATAATCCTGCGCCAGTTCCGTGCCTATGGTCAACCTTCCACCCCCGCTCATCGCGTCCCGGGCGTTGATCGCCAGGTTCAGGACCACCTGCTGCATCTGGGAGGGGTCCGCCATCGCCATGGGGATATCCGGACCGAGCGCCGTGACAATCTGGATATCCTTTGGAATGCTTCTGTGAAGTAATTCGATTGAGTTCTTCACGATCTCATTCATGTCGATGGGCCTTATCAACAGTTTCTCTTTCCGGGTGACACTGAGTATCTTCATGGACAGGTCAGCCCCCCGCTTCGCCGCACTGTTGATAGTCGATACCGCCCTGTAAAAATGCTCCCCCTCTTTTATCTCTTCGAGCATCAGCTCGGAATAGCCCAGGATCGCGGTCAGGACATTATTGAAATCATGCGCCATTCCGCCGGCAAGGGTGCCGACCGCTTCCAGTTTCTGGGAACGGAGCAGCCCTTCTTCCATCGTCTTCTTCTCTGTTATATCCATGATATATCCGTCATATCCCACGATTTCTCCGCCCTGCCCGATGACAGGGTAGAGAGAGAGCGATATGACGAGCTCCCCGTCCTTCCCGTTTGTCCTCTTCTCCAGATGCGCCGCACCGCCTGAGGAGGCCGCCTGAAAGCAGTTCAGGACCTCCTTCTCACCGCCCACCACATCGCTAAACGACCCTGCTTCACCGAAGAGGTCGCGGAACCTCGAGTTCGCATCTATGATGGCGCCGCCCGCGTCGAGCCTGAAGATCGCGTGTTCAACGCGCTCGAAGAGTTCTCTCAGCCTGTTTTCGGACGCGACGAGCTCGGACTCCCTCTCCTTGATCGCCGTACTCATCCTGTCGAAGGCCACCGCAAGCTCCCCTATTTCATCCGTGGAAGAGATATGCTTTATTTCGGGGTATTCTCCCTTTTCCAGTTTCTTCACCGCCTGAAAAAGAACCATGAGGGGTCTCGTCGTCACGGTGATCAGAAAAAAGACCGCGAGGCTGATGCCGCCGGTGAATACGACTGCAAGCAAAATGCCTCTCGAGACGACCTTGCCTACCGCGTCGTTCATAATGCCCTTGGAGAAGCCTAACTGCACCCAGCCTATATGCTCCCTGACCGGGCTTGCCCCCGACCCCTCATGAAAGATGCCGATGGCATCACTCTGTCGTACCGCAAATATCGGCGCATAGAAGATGAACATATCCTTTGCATCGGTCATCGAGATGGGGTTGCCGGCCGACAGGAGAGGAAGCGGACCGGGAATCGGCCTTCCTTCACGGATGAGTTCGTGCATGCCGGCATCGAAGAAGGCGACAGAAACCACCTCCGGATTTTCGCTCAGGGGCGCGACCGCGTTTTTGAGAAATTCCCCGCTGCCCGAGAGGATCGGCAGTTCCCCGGTCCTCGTCGCCAGGCTGGTGATCGCCTCGGCCCTCTTGATGATTTCACTGCGCACGATCTCCTTCTCGGTCCTTATCGCATCATAGGTATAGACCATCGACGCCACGCAGAGCATCGGCAGGATAATCAGAAGTGCCTTCTTCCTGAACGTTATCCTCACGCCATTACTCCCCGGCATGCCCTTCGCCCGGTACACGCATCCTGTCCTTCTGTCTTCCCGGTATCATAAATCTCAATGGAAGACCTTTTTCGCCTTCCTGACAAGCTCTCCGGGCATGGCAATATTCATCTTTTCAGCGGTATTCAGATTGATGTAGAGTTCGAATTTCTGTGAAGGCGAAGGGGGTATCCTACCGATGTCCTCTCCGTGGATCGCCAGAGAAACCTCGTTTTCCAGGTTCGCTCCGACGTATACGGGATCGAAGACGAGGGCAAAGAGGGCTCCCTGCCGCACGTTCTTTTCAGAGATGCCGAGCACGGGAATACCCCTCCGGAAGGAATACAGGTACACCTCCTCCAGGGCAGAGGCGGTCAGGAACGAGACATCCGGAAGCAGCAATATGGCATCAGCGGAATCGAGCTGCTTCACGGTTTCGACCAGTTCAAAGGCGTTCTTCACCCTGTGAGGCGACACCATCGGATCACCGGAGGTCTCCAGGGTCCTCATCAACTCAGAACTCCCGACGACCGCAATGTGCCTTATCAGAGGCAGGTACCTGCGTATGATCGAGACATACTCCCTGACCGGGGTCGCCATATAATGCCCCGTCATATTCAGCCTTTTCACCGCCGGCGGGCTCACGACGAGGTCGTATACGACCGCAACCGACTGTGGAAGCCGGAGGGCCTCCTCAAGCGCATCCCTCCCGAGGGCAACGACCACCTTCGCATCCTCCCTCGAGGCGATACTGCTCAGCCTGTCTTTCACGTCCAACGGCGCGAACACCTTCAACTTCACGTCCAGGGCCTCCCTGATGCCTGACACAATATGATCGACAGGGGCCAGCCGCATATCTCCGACAACGATAACATCCGCAGGTTCGGATGGCGATGCACCCAGGAGAAAGAGAACGAAAGCGGCAAGGAGCAGGCGCACACTGCTGACCTTTCTCACCCTTCCCCTCCGGCAAACGGATTCAACCCTCCACCCCCATGTCAATCAAGATTTTGCAATAAGATTCATAGATTATATAGACAACAGGGAAAAACCTCAATCCGCCCCCCCAGGCTCATGGACAAAGAAAAGCAGGACGGTCGAACAGGCGATGGTGACGGCACCGAAGTAGAAGATGGATTGCAGCCCGAAATCTTTCGCCATAAAACCGCCGAGGGTAAATCCGCCTGCGGTGAATATGCTCACCAGGGCGTTGAACCTGCCGATCTCCAGGCCCCTGCTGTCCGCCTGCGTAATGTCGGCAAGGAGGGACCCCCTGATCGTCATATTCACCGCGTTCGTGATGCCGAGCAGCCCCTGAAGTATATATATCTGGTAGGCCTGGTCCGCCATGGTATAGCAGAAGAGGATGACGGCGTCCATATAGGCGGCGGCAAAGAGGAAGGGTCTCCTCCCGAGCCTGTCCGAATAGCGGCCTACATAGTAGGATGAGGCGGCCTGCACCAGGATCATGATGCTGAAAGAGAATCCGACCTTCTCCAGCCCCCCGCTGATCTTCGCCACGTAGATCGCATAGAAGGGACCGATCATCCCGTAGACCACCCCCCAAATGGAGTTGACCATCGTGAAGGCTAGGAGGTTGCTCATCTTCCTCATGAACAGATGTCCCCTCGGCAGGAAGACGCCAAGCTATGCCGCCCCGGAGGGCTTCCTGTATTTGATGTCCTGCCTGATCAGGGTCTCGAGAGCTGCGTCGAGATAGGGTTTCTTGCAGTCTATGGTTTCGAGGTTGCCGTCCCTCAGGAAGGCCATGTAACGGCAGCCGCCGAAGCAGATCGGCAGGTATTCGCAGTCGAGACACTTTTCGTTCTTCCAGATGTCGAGCCTGTAGACATCCCGGTAATCCCGTATGCCCTCCTTCACATTGCCGATCCCGTAGCCCTTCCTTCCGATGAAGGTAGGGCATTTGTAGATCTCCCCGTCGACGTTCACGACAAAGGCGTCGTCGATCTCGACATGGCAGGGCATCGGCATATGCCTCGGCACCTGATATCCTCTCTTCAACACCTCTTCCCTCAGCAGGAGATCTGCCTTGAAAAGCCACGGCTCGTTGATCGACATGCAGCCGTCAGTATAGTCTGCAGGGGATATATCGCCGGCCGGCCGGCTCATCACCGGGCTGAATTTCACCTGGCTTACCCTGTCGGGGGTGAGGCCTTCTTTTTCGAGGATATCGAGGAGTGGAATGAACTTCTCATAGTTCCCTCTTTCGAAATTCCCGCCGATGCCTATCTTGACGATATCGCAGGTCTGCTTCAGGTTCCTCATGATCGCCTCGAAGCTCCCCGTTCCGGTCTTGAAAGGCCTGTATCTGTCATGGACCTCGGCGGGTCCGTCCAGGGTCACCTTTATCGCCTTCAGCCCCACCTCTGACAGCTCTTGCGCCGCCTTCCGGGTAAAGAGCGAGCCGTTAGTGACAAGGGTGAACCCGTATTCCGCATTCCGTTCAGACGTAAAGGACTTCAGATCCTCGGATATATATCTGATAGCAGCCTTTGACATCAGCGGCTCTCCGCCGTAGAAATCGATATTCAGGTCATTCTTGTCCGGGGTGAACCTGGCCTTTATGAAAGAGAGGAGCTGCCCTACAGTCTCGTCGGACATGTAGATCTGCCCCTTCAGCCCCTCCTCGTAGCAGTAGACGCACCTGAAGTTGCAGTCCAGGTTTATGATCACCGAGATATTCAGGTTGCGGTTCCTCGCATTCAGCCCGTCGACATAGGTGAGCATCGAATGTCTTTCTTCCTCCCTGTCGGGGACGGCTACACCGAGCTTCGTGAGGGTCGCAAGGTCTTCGGGAGAGAGGGTGCCGGATTCTATCAATTGAAGAACTTCATCGGTCAGAACCGCAACAGAAGTCTTTTTCGAGGAGAAGACGAGCCTGGAGCCGGGCCTCTCTTCAGAGGGAAATATACTGAGATAGGGAGAAAGCATGAGTGGGTGGCTTCAAAATAGAAGGGGGTAATGCCTCAAGTCAGGCATTACCCCCTTCTCATATCTGTTAGGCCCGTGTGGCAACAACAGCAGACAGGCAGCATCCGAGCGGACCCGCGATCTCTTCCATGTCAATGCCGCAGTCAAGGATCACAATCGACTTTTCCATATTACCTCCTGATTATTTCTATCTCTGATCGTTAAGCGCCAAGGGCGGTTTGAAAAGTGCATAAATATATGACATATTTTACCTGTTGTCAACTAAATATTAAATAAATTTAATTAAAAATATTCCTGGCAACCTTAGGCCAGGTAGAGGCGCAATTCAGGCAACAGGGAAGATCATTGTCAGTACGGGAAAGAGTTCAAAAGGAAAGAAAGGGAAAAAACAGCAATGAGGTGCAGCGACTAAGGGAAAGTATCCTTAAAACTTGAATCTAAGGCCGGCCTCGACCCATCTCCTGGGGTTCTTCATGTCTCCGCTCGCATACTGGGAACCGTTGAAGAGGTTGTGGGCGGTCAGGAAGAGCTCTGTATCGGTCATCTCGGTCGAGTATATCTTCTTCCTGACGTTCAGGTCCCAGATAAAGGCATCGTACTTCCCGTTCATTGCCCCGTCGGCGTTCCACCAGACATAGTGTCCGAAGAGCTGGGCCTCAAGGGATTTTTTGTCGTCGTACCTGATCCCGATATTGTATGCATAATTCACGAGGCTGTCCTTCAGAGAGGGCGCTATCTTCACATAGGCGAAGCCGGCCCTCAGGGAGAAGTTATGGAAAGGCACTGTGTCCGCCTCGAGCTCGGCGCCCTGCCTCTTGATGTCTCCCTGGTTCACCTCTAAATCGTTAAACAGGGGCGGCCCGCCTGCCAGGGGCGATCTCACCAGGTTATTGCTCAGGTCATGCCTGAAGACGGTCGCCTTGACCCAGAGATACTCCGTGACACCCGATTCAACGCCGGCCTGGTACGACCATACCTTTTCAGGTTTAAGTGAGGGGTTCGGATCGAGGAATATTGCGCCACCTGATGTCAGTGAAAGGGGGGGGATGGTGAAGCCCCTTGCAACAGAGGCCCTGAGGATCGTCCTCTCGGCAAGTTTGTACGTCGCCCCTATGCTAGGACTCGTGAAAGAGCCGGTGATATTGTTATGGTCGAACCGTATGCCCGGGGTGAGGGAGAAGCTCCCGACTGTTATCGTATCATTCGCATAAACAGCCCACTTGTCGATATCGGGATTGGTGCTCAGGACCTCGGGGACACCGAAGGACTGGAGGAGCGCCCCCGAGGTGAGGACCTGGTCGAGGCTGCCGTGGCTGAAGTCGACTCCGAGGACGGCTGTATGTGGGCCCTTTGTCCAGACGAGCTTGCCGGCAGCGCCGATCGTCTTTTCGTCATAGACGGCGTCCTGGAAGAGGTCACCGGCATTGCCGATCATCCCCAGCCCGAGGACTGAATTATTCAGATCGAACTTCTGTTTGAGTGTCTGGAGCTGCAGGTTCAGCTTCAGGTCCTGAGCAACCGCCGCATCGAGAGACGCGGTCGCATACAACGCCCGGATAATCGCGTGGTTCAGGAGGTCAAAACTCGGGAGGACCGCCAGGGTCGACTGCGGCTCGCTGTAGCCGAGGCTGAAGCCGAGGCTGACATCCTTCGAGACAGGCACATTGAACTTCGAAAAGAAGCTGTTGCTCCTGAAGTCCCTGCCGTCCCTCAGGCCGTCCGATTCCTGTCTCCCTGCATAGATATAATATCCTGCAGCGCCGGCCCTGCCGGATATGCCTGCGGAAAGGTCAGACGTGTTCCTCTCCCCGTACGAGACGGACATGGTGCCGGTCGGGACCCTGGTGTCCCCTGCTTTCTTTGTGATGATATTGATCACACCACCAAGGGCGGAACCCCACGAGGAGGACGCGGGCCCCTTTATCACCTCGATGCGGTCGATGATCCTGACTGGGATCGTCATAGTCTCGGCGTTTCCGCCTGTGAGCGTGTTCCAGGTGATACCGTCGACAAGCACGAGCACATGCCTCTCTTCGGAACCCTGGATATGGAGGAGGGAGCTGCTCCCCAGGTCAAGGCCGCTCGAATCGACAAAGAGACCGGTGATCCTGTTCAGGACCTCGCCTACATTGTGGGCGTTCATATCCTCTATCTCCTTCGAGGTGACGACGGTGATATTCTCGGCAGCCTGGGAGATCGGTTTCCCGTTTCTCGTGGCAGACTGGACATAGAGGTCTTTTTCGTCCCAGAAGAGGAGGAGTTCGTCCTTTGTGGTGATCCCCGCTTCATTGCCGTCTCCGGACGAAGAGGCGGCAAAGGCTGTTCCCGCAGTGACAACACCGGTCAGGCAGCATGCCGCCAGGAGGGTCATCGCAAGACAGGTCCGGATCCTGAGAAATGCACTGGAGAATACGCTGGTCATTCAGGTCATAAAATACCATTCGATACATGAAGTGTCAAGGAGTAGTATGTTCTGCCGGCCGCTCCCCTCTTTTTGCCCTCCGGCAGCGGCGTGTGATAATCTACGACAGCATCCGGAAGCTCATTATTATCGAGGAGAGAGGAAATGAAATATCAGATAGGAAGACCCGGGCGGGTGGTGGTTGCGCGACTGGAAGACAGGGACGACGTACTGGGGTGCATCGTCAGCATCGCAAAGAAGGAGAATATCAGGGCCGGCATAGTCTCGATCGTCGGCGGCATGCGCGAGGGGGGCATCGTCGTCGGCCCTGAGCAGGACACCTTTCCGCCTGTTCCGGTATGGAAACAGCTGGGGGAAAGCCATGAGGTGACAGGCTTCGGCACCATATTCTGGCAGGACGACGAACCGAAGGTGCATTTCCACGGGGCCTTCGGCAAGAAGGATATGGTGAAGGTCGGATGTCTTCGGAAGGATGCCGAGACGTTCCTGGTGCTCGAAGCGGTGATCGTCGAGATCGACGGCGTGGACGCGAAGCGGGAGCTCGACCCGGAATCCGGGATGGTGCTTCTAAAGGTGTAGCTCCCGCCGCTTCTTCTCCCAGTCCCAGGCGGTCCGGATGATGAATTCGAGATCGTCGCGGGACGGACGCCAGCCCAGTTCCCCGCGTATCCGGGATGAGTCCGCAACGAGCACTGGGGGGTCGCCCGCCCTTCGGTCCGCATCCGCAACAGGGAAATCGATCCCGGTCACCTTCTTCGTCATGGCAACGACCTCCCGGACGGAATATCCCCTGCCATACCCGCAGTTGAATATCCTGCTGCCGCCCCCTGCAGCAAGGTAGTCGAGTCCCAGGAGATGGGCGTCGATCAGGTCGTCGACATGGATATAATCCCTGATGCAGGTGCCGTCGGAAGTCGCATAGTCGGTCCCGAAGACACTCAGGGATTTCCTTTCTCCGAGTGCGGTCCTGAGGGCAAGGGTGATGAGGTGCGTCGCCTCGCGGTACCTCTGTCCGATCCGCGTCATAGGATCGGCCCCCGCGACATTGAAGTACCTGAGGGCGACATACCTGAGCCCGGCAGACTCCGACACGTCCCTGAGCGCCCTTTCTGTCATCATCTTCGATGCGCCGTAAGGGTTGATCGGCAGCAGAGATGTCTCCTCTGTCACGGGCATCTTCTCCGGCATGCCGTAAACCGCCGCGGTCGAGGAGAAGATGAATTTATTGACACCATATTTGACACACGCATCGATCAGATTCAGGGCGTTGGAAAAATTGTTGCGGTAGTATTTGAGAGGGTCCTTGACAGACTCCTCGACAGCGATAAATGCCGCGAAATGGATGACTGCGTCGAATCTCTCTTCCTGCAGGAGGATGCGAAGCGTCTCCCTGTCCGCGAGATCCGAAACAACCAGCCTGCCGTAAAGCAGGGAGTCCCGGTGGCCTGAGGAGAGGTTGTCATAGATGACGACCTCATGTCCCTTTTCGCCAAGGGTCCTGACCATATGGCTGCCGATATAACCGGCTCCGCCCGTGACGAGGATCTTCATTGTTCAGTCTCCTTAATTTTTATAGTATTCATTATACCATTCCACGAATCTGCGGAGACCGTCCCCGATCGTGGTCGACGGCGTAAAACCGGTGTCCCGGACAAGATCGTCTATATCTGCGTACGTTACCGGCACGTCGCCGGCCTGGATCGGCAGCATCCTTTTTTCCGCCTTTTTCCCGAGGCAGTCCTCGAGGACCCCGATGAAATGCAGCAGTTCCACCGGCTGGTTGTTGCCGATATTGTAGATGCGGTACGGCGCATAACTCGTCGCCGCATCAGGCGAAGCTCCGGACCAGCCGGGGTCGGGGGAGGGAATGCGCCACATCACCCTCACCACCCCTTCGACGATGTCGTCGATATAGGTAAAATCCCTCTGCATCCTGCCGAAGTTGAAGACATCGATAGGCCTGCCTTCGATAATAGCCTTCGTAAAAAGAAAATAGGCCATGTCGGGCCGGCCCCAGGGACCATAGACCGTGAAGAACCTCAGCCCCGTGCAGGGGATGTTGTACAGGCTTGAGTAGGAATGGGCCATGAGCTCATTCGCCTTTTTTGTCGCGGCATAGAGCGAGACCGGGTGGTCCACATTATGATGGACCGAAAACGGCACGGTCGTGTTGGCGCCGTAGACCGAACTCGATGATGCAAAGACGAGATGCTTCACACCGTGCCGGCGACACCCTTCGAGGACGTTCAGAAACCCGGCGAGATTGCTTTCGGCATAGGCGTGCGGGTTGACAAGGGAATACCTGACCCCTGCCTGCGCCGCAAGGTTCACGACAATATCGAATTTCTCACCGGCAAAGAGGCGCTCCACTGCCTCCCTGTCCGCCAGGTCGATCCTCACCGGAGTGAAACTCGGCTCGAAAGACATCTGTTTCAGCCGTGCGAGCTTCAGGTTGACGTCGTAATAATCATTGAGATTGTCGAGGCCGACGACGGCGTCGCCCATTGCGATCAGTCTCTTCGAGAGATGAAATCCTATAAACCCGGCTGCCCCGGTGACCAGTATTTTTCGCTGCGGCACCACATTCCCCCTTCCTGGAAACTACCCCAATACATTACTAGTCCGGAGAGATTATTTTCAAGAAGACGTCGGCAAAATCCTACAGGTCCGGCAGCGGGTGCCTGATATAATTATTGTCTCCGGAGGCATATTATAAAAATGTTGCCGACAAAAAAGAGTAATTTCATCCTGTAATTAACTTTATTTAACTTGACCGCCGGGGCGGGTATCAATTAATTTTTAAAAGTGGCCGCGTTAACGAAAGGAGGTACGTCTCCCGGAAATTCAATGAAGCCCCTGCAGAGTTTTGAAAAAACAGTTCAAGAAAATATCACCTCACAGAACAAGGAGAAAACAATGAAGAGACTCACAGGTATATTGCTTATGTGTTGCGCGATTTCTCTGGCAGCGTACGGATCGGCCTCCGCACTGCCCGCATATTTCAGCTCGTTTACGAGCACATATCCCTCATCGGGGACTGTGGCCTTCGGCTGTGGGATATGTCATCTCAATGCCCAGAGCCCGGGGCCGAGGAACCCCTACGGCACCGCCTATGCTGGCGCCGGCCATGCCTTTGCTCCTATCGAGAACCTGGATTCAGACGGCGACGGATTCACGAATATCGTCGAGATCAACGCCGGCACCAACCCCGGTGATGCGGCCAGTCACCCGGCGCCTGCAGGAGATACTACTGCTCCGACGGTGACCGCCTTCTCGATCCCGTCCTCCTCAACCTCCCTGACTGTGGCCGTCACCTCGTTCACGGCAACGGACAATGTCGGCGTCACCGGGTATATGGTCACCGCATCGGCCACCGCCCCCGCGGCCGGCGCCACCGGCTGGTCCGCGACCCCGCCTGCAAACTTCACATTCGCTTCAGCTGGAGCGCAGACAGCCTTCGCATGGGCAAAGGACGCTGCAGGCAACGTCTCGGCATCTCTGAGCGCCTCCACTACGATCACCCTGCCGCCCACAGCCGATACCACGGCTCCGACAGTGACCGCCTTCTCGATCCCGTCTTCCTCAACCTCCCTGACGGTGACCATCACCTCGTTTACGGCAACGGACAATGTCGGCGTCACCGGGTATATGGTCACTGAATCGGCCACCGCCCCTTCAGCGAGCGCCACCGGCTGGTCTGCAACCGCGCCCGCAAGCTACACGTTCGCCTCGGACGGAGCAAAGACACTCTTTGCATGGGCCCGGGACGCTGCAGGCAATGTATCGGCATCTATGAGCGCCCAGACGACGATCACCGTGCAGACCCCGCCGGCAGGCCAGACGTCCGTCACGGTGAATGCGGCCAGGGGATCGGGCCAGATCACGGTCGAGACGATGACCGGAGGCACCAACCTGACCAGCGTGTCGGCGGTCTCTGACTCCGACGGCTCGATAAACCAGGCAGGAAAACCCTCGGGCTTTGCCTTCAACAACGGCCTGGTCACCTTCAAGGTGAATGGGGTCGCCATAGGCGGCACTTCCCAGGTAACGCTCACCTTCCCCTCTGCGATCCCTTCAGGGAGCAAGGTATACAAGGCACTGGCGGACGGATTCCATGAATATACTAATGCAGCCATATCCGGCAACACCGTTACGCTTACCCTGACCGACGGAGGCGCCGGAGACAGCGACGGAGTTGCGAACGGTTCTATCACCGACCCTGTCGGTGTGGCATCCCCTGTAGCGACAGGCGGGGACGAGGGAGGCGGAGGCTGTACGATCGGGGGTCATCAGAACGGTCCGGCAGCGGCAGCCGATGCTGCGCTGATACTCCTGCCGCTGTTCGTGCTCGGAATAATGAGGGCACTCAGGCGCAGGAAGAACTAGTCCCTGAATGCGGATACCCGGGGGCAGGCCTTATAACGCCTGCCCCCGCACCTCTCTTCATTGACTTACCCCCTCTCCTCCCGCTATCGTACAATTATGAAATTTCTCCTCTTCGATATCGACGGGACGCTCATCGATTCGGGCGGCGCCGGTTCCCGTTCCCTGAACAGGGCCTTTGAGCAGATGTTCGGGATACCTGAGGCGTTCAGGGATATTTCGATGGCCGGGAAAACGGATACCCAGATCCTCCGCGAAGGGATGCTGCTGCACAACATCCCCTTCAGCGAGGAGGCCGCTACCGTCTTTTTCGAGAGATACATACGCTTTCTCGGCGTGGAAATGCGCACCACCCGCGGCGAGGTCAAACAGGGCATCTGTGAGGCCCTCGAAGCGATCAGGCTTGAAGAGCTGCATGTACTCGGGCTCCTGACCGGCAATATACGGGACGGCGCGAATATAAAACTCAAAAATTTCGGTCTGGACTGTTTCTTCGAGGTCGGGGCCTTCGGCAACGATTCGGAGGACAGGAATCAACTCCTGCCGGTGGCGGTCGACAAACTCTACAGGACGCGGTCACTCCTCGTGGACTACAGGGACTGCGTTGTCATAGGCGATACTCCCCGGGACGTGGACTGCGCCAAGGCCTACGGCGCCCTCTCGATCGCTGTCGCCACGGGGCCGTACACGGCAGAGAGCCTGGAAAAGGCAGGGGCGGACATCGTCTTCGAAGACCTTTCAGACACAGAGCGGTTTCTCTCCTCCCTTACAACGCCGGCCGCTGTCCAGGAGTGACGACAGCGAACCCTTCCGGCGTGATGAAGGACAGGTGATGCCCGACTTCAGGATTTCTTCAGATTTTACCCCGAAGGGCGACCAGCCCCGGGCGATCAGGGAACTGTCCGAGGGCATCCTCGCGGACCGGAAGCACCAGGTCCTTCTCGGTGTCACAGGCTCGGGCAAGACCTTCACCATGGCCCAGGTGATCGCCGGCGTGAACCGGCCGGCACTCGTCATGGCCCACAACAAGACTCTGGCGGCGCAGCTCTACGGCGAGTTCAAAGAGCTCTTCCCCGACAACGCGGTCGAGTTCTTCGTCAGCTATTACGACTATTACCAGCCGGAAGCGTATATCCCCACCACCGACACATACATAGAGAAGGACGCACTGATCAACGACGATATAGACCGGCTCAGGCATTCGGCCACACGGGCGGTGCTTGAGAGGCGGGACGTTATCGTCGTAGCCTCTGTCTCCTGCATTTACGGTATCGGCTCTCCGCAGGACTATATGGATATGCACCTTCTTCTTGAGGAGGGGATGCATGTCGAACGCGACGAGATTCTCTCCAGGCTGATCGAGATCCAGTACGAACGTTCGGACAACGAGTTCAAGAGGGGCAGATTCAGGGTCCGGGGAGATGTCGTCGAGATCTTCCCGTCCTTCTCTTTCGACAAGGTGCTCAGGGTCGAATTCTTCGGGGACGACATCGACACGATCAGCGAGGTGGACCCGGCGAGCGGCGGGCGGCTGCGCCGCATCGACAAAATCGCGATCTTCCCGAACAGCCACTGGCTGACGCCGCGGGAACGGTTGGAGTCCGGGCTTGTGGGCATCGAGCGGGAGATGAAGGAGTCGGTCGAGATGTTCCTCCGGCAGGGGAAGATTATAGAGGCCCGCCGCATCGAGGAGCGGACCCGGTTCGACATGGAGATGCTGAAGGAGTTCAACTACTGCCACGGCATCGAGAATTATTCCCGCCACCTCAGCGGCCGGGAGCAGGGAGAGCCGCCGTATACCCTGATCCACTACTTCCCGGAAGACTTTGTCTTCTTTATCGACGAGTCCCATGCCACCGTGCCGCAGATCCGGGGCATGTACGAAGGAGACCGGTCCCGGAAACAGAACCTCATCGACTTCGGGTTCAGGCTCCCGTCCGCCCTCGACAACCGGCCCCTGAAATTCGATGAGTTCGAACGCATGGTGAACCAGGCGGTCTATGTCTCTGCAACCCCCTCCGAATACGAGATCGTGAAGTCCGGCGGAAGGGTTGTGGAGCAGATCATCAGGCCGACCGGTCTGACCGACCCGAAACCCACTGTCAGGCCCGTTTCCGGGCAGGTCGACGACCTCCTCGGCGAGATCAGGAAGAGAGTCGGGAGGTCCGAACGCGTCCTTGTCACCACGTTGACGAAGAAGATGGCGGAAGACCTGACGGACTATTATATACAGCTGGGGGTAAGGGCGAGGTACCTCCATTCGGACATCGACACCCTCAAGAGGGTCGAGATCATCAGGGACCTGAGGCTCGGGGAATTCGACGTACTGGTCGGCGTCAACCTTTTGAGGGAGGGGCTGGACATCCCGGAGGTCTCGCTCGTCGCCATCCTCGACGCGGACAAGGAAGGTTTCCTCCGGTCCGAGCGGTCGCTCATCCAGACTACCGGCAGGGCCGCCAGAAACGTCAACGGCGAGGTGATATTCTACGCGGACATCATCACCGGTTCCCTGAAAAGGGCGATCGATGAAACCGAACGCCGCCGGAAGGTTCAAACCGAGTATAATGAGCGTATGAATATTACGCCCGAGACGATCAAATCGAGCATCAAGGACATCGCCGGTTCGATATACGAATCCGACTATTACACGGTCCCCGCGGTCGCGGAGGAGGTTGCGGCGTATGCGGGAGACGAAAAGGCGCTGCAGAGACTGGAAGAGGAGATGAAACAGGCGGCGAAGGCGCTCGACTTCGAACGCGCCGCCCTGCTCCGCGACAGGATAAAGAAGCTCAGGGCCGAAAAAGATGAGCCTCAAAAGGAAGTGCCGCGTATGAAGAAAGAGGTAAAACTTTCAAAAAAGCGATGAGGGAAGGATGAGGCCCATCCGACAGGCCGGAGGATCCGGCAGCCTGGACGTGACCGGGATCGAAGGGGTCTCCGGCAGCCGGTTCACGGACGGGAACCGCGTCACCCTGCTCTGGAAAGAACGGGAATCCTTCTCGATCATATTCGACGCCGTACGAGGCGCCCGTCGACTGATATGTCTCGAGTTCTACATATTCAGAAACGACGAGACAGGCACCGAACTGGCGGGGATCCTGAAACAGAAGGCTGCCGAAGGTGTCCGGGTCTGCATCCTGTACGACCATTTCGGCTCGCTCTTCACCCCCGGAAGTTTCTGGAGGGACCTGCTGCATGCGGGCGTCGAGGTGAGGGCCTCGCGTCCCTTCAAATGGACCTCCCCACTCCACTACGTCCACCGCGACCACACGAAACTGATCATCATCGACGGACGCATCGCCTTCACCGGGGGGCTGAACATCGCGGATGAATACCGCGGATATTACGCTCGCAGGAAGGGCTCGGGATGGCGCGACACCGGGATCTTTCTCGAGGGGCCTGCAGCGGCCGACCTCCTCGACCGGTTCCGCAGGACCTGGCAGATCTGGAAGGGCCGGCCTTTCGCGCCCTGTGATAGGCCCCTGCCGTTTCCTGATGGCATCCCGGTGCTGCCGATATTCACGAATTCGGCAAGGTCACGGAGACGCATGAGAAAACTTCTATACTTCAGCATCGGCAGCGCGAGGAGGAGCATCTTCCTGACAACGGCGTATTTCACGCCGAGCTGGAGGATGGCAGAAGTGCTGACCGACGCGGTCAAACGCGGCGTCGACGTGCGGCTGATGCTGCCGGGACTGTCGGACATCTCCTCGGCCCATTATGCAGGCAGGGCGTTCTTCACCAGGCTGCTCAAGGCCGGGGTCAGGATCTACAATTACCGGGGGGTGATCCTCCATGCGAAGACCGCGGTCTTCGACAATGAATGGTCGGTCATCGGGTCAACAAACCTGGATTTCCAGTCCCTCAGGAGGAACGACGAAGGGAATGTAGGGATACTCAAGGCAGAGTTCGGAGGGCTGATGTCCTACATATTCGAACAGGACATGCTGACGGCGGATGAAATAACCCCCGAGGCCTGGGCCGGGCGGCCCTGGACTGAGAAGGTGAAAGAGCAGTTCTACGCCCTCTTCAGGCGGAGGCTCTGACCTTTCACCCCCCTCTTCCGCGCCCTCATCCGGACATAAAAAAAGCGGGCTAGGCCCCGCCTTTTTCCGCGTCCCTGATCCCCGCGTTAATCCACCTTCTTCATCTCCGTACCGCAGGTGCATTTGCCCGGGTTCTGACTGATGGTGTTGCACTTGCATTCCGGCCCGCATGCGCAGGCATACTTGCCGACCGTCCTGAACGGACGCTCCTTTTCCCAGGACTCGGCCTTCAGCATCGCCGTCTCACCTTCAACCTTCATCACTTCCGCCTTGACCATTTCGTTGCCGCACGTGCACTTGCCAGGATTCCTGGACATGGTCTGACACGGACATTTTTCGCCACAGTTGCAGGCATAGACCTTGTCACCCGCTTTCAGGTCCATCTTGGATGACGAGGCAGCAAATGCCAGCGCGGCACAGAACAGGACGATAACTGCTAACAGCACTGTCTTCCTCATGATTTCACCTCCTTTGCGGTTTCCCCTAAAGTTCCAGCTTTAGGATGTGATTCCACTCTAGTACCACGGGAGTTGCCTGTCAAGAAATTTCTTTGGAGCTTCCGGCTACCTGATGATCTCCCACATATCCTCGTAGGCCGCTCTCATGACAGCCCCGAAATCAGACGGCACGCCGCCGAAGTCACGCATGAAGGCAGCGGCGGCATCTCTTGTTTCGAAGGCCCATTTGCCCCTCAGTGACATGACACCGTACTTTGATCCTCCCAGGACCCATACCGCCTTTTCGGCATCCAGAAGTTTACCCGTATCATAGGCTCCTGCAAATATCTGACCCGGCTGCTTCTCGGGATGGAGGGCGAGATCGAGCCCGGCGCAATGGAGGCTGCAGAGACCCACTTCCGTACCATCGCTATACTTGAGCAACACCCTGCTGAAGGCAAACTTCTTTCTGTCCATCCCGCAGTAGAGACAGTCGGGATGACGGGCGATGTCATCTCCCGTCACCACTCCGATGCGGGGCTTCATATCACGAACCCTGTCTCCCATTGATGAAAAGACAGCCGCCATCATGTCGGCATAATTCACAACACGCCCTCCTCGGGCCGCTGAAAAGGCCTCAGCCTCCTGTCTGCCTGAAAACGGCTCGAAGGCTCCTGTCCCTGTATCGATCACCCAGACCGCCTTCGCTGCATCCAGGAGGTTTCCGGTCCCATGTTCCCTGACCCGGATCTTCTCCACACGTTTATCGCGGTATGCCGCAAGCGCCGCGCCTGCGCACCGAAGGCCGCAGACCGCACGCACGGTTCCATCCCGGTATTCGATGCGGACTTCCCGGGGCGACCCGGCTGTCACCCCCTCGCACGTACGGCACGCCGTGGTCTCCGCATGTACGCTTGCATAGAGAAAGGCGAATATAATCGTCCCCATAACGATTCCGGCCAAGGCCTTCACAGTCTTCATATTAATCCCCCTTCCTGCTACTGCCGATTTCTCACCTCTCGAAAGACCACTCCGATGTCTCGGGGTCATGGCAGAGCGTATAGATTTTGTCGTCACTCCCTTTGATCCTGAAGAACCTCTTTCTGGACCTGTCGTGCACAGATTCGTCCACCCACATCCCGATAATCTCGGCGACCGTGATCTTCTCGTCGCTGATGAAGAAGGCCCGGGGGCTCTCCTCTCCCCGATATCCGGAATAGACGACAACTCTGTCAAGGCGGGTACTCATCGTTCTCCTCACTGGCATATATACAAAGCATCAGGGGAAATGAAGGGCTTGTCAATGGGCGATAAGGTCAATAGCAGAGTTGAACTGACATGCGCGGATACGACATAACTCACAACCCGATGATCACATTGCGATGCGAAGGGCGTATCCTGATTGACAAGTGTCCGGATACCGGATAAGGCGGGGTAGATTCTGCCTTATCCGGTATAAGTTCCTGCGATCAGGCTGCGTGTCTGCGTCTCCTGATGAAATACACCGAGCAGAGCCCGGCAGCCGACGAAAAGATAATCATCCCCCATTCATTCAGCGTGGGTATGGCGGCGGCAGAAAAGGTCGGCAGTCCCTGGCACGTCCCCGAGATGAGATGGTGTCACCCCCCGGCTCTGCTTCTACCTGGCATCGGGAATTCCACCCGGTAGGTTCTGTGCCATGTCCGGCACACGAGAAGTTCAGCAGGAGACCGGTTTGGGGGCGATTCGGTGGAACGCTTTGTTCGCCGTTCTATTCGTAGTGTGTCCACATGCGTATCACTTTCACGGTCTTAATGTCATCGAGCACCTGATAGACAAGACGATGCTGAATATTTATTCTTCGAGAGAAAGCCCCGGTAAGGTCACCGACCAGCTTCTCGTAGGGCGGCGGGTTTTGGAAAGGATTGTTGTGTAGTATTTCTAAGAGTTTTGAAGTTTGCGGTTTAAGGCCGGACTGTGCGATCTTCTTTGCGTCTCTCTGGGCCTGCTTGGTAAAGACCAATCGCCAGTTCACCAGCCAGGTTTCTCCGAACATTTCCCTGCAGGCGTCTTAAGGCCTTTCTTGATGGACTCCCTCATACCCGGAATGGAAACAAGATAGAGTGTTTCTTCAATCGCCTTCCAGTCTTCTTCCGATATAAGGACCGCGGAACTTCTCCTGCCTACAATTTGGACAGGCTCATGTGAGTCTTTGACTTCGTCGACCAAGCTGTATAACCGTTTTCTTGCCTCAGATGCTGATAAAGTCGTCATGTCCTATTTCCTCCTAAGCGTACTATATATGGTACGTCAGCATTTATTGTCAAGTCAATTCTCGTGAACGCTGGCCTTGCCAGCTGGAGCCACTAGCCTTGCTATTCTCCCCATACCCTTTCCCGATCCCTCCTCGTGTTCATTTAATCAGTATGGTGTCCCCGGAATTACACGTTGCCCTTCTCCTTGCCTTCGGCTCTGCTTCTACCTGGCACCGGGACTTCCACCCGGTAAGTTCTGTGCCATGTCCGGCACACACGAGGGTGTCACCCGCGCGGGCAATAGCTTTTTGCGAAAACCAACCCAGCATTATCCCGCGTCGGTGTGGACGCTGTTGTTAAGGCTCAGTTTCTGTTGTTTTCTGTCGTTCATAGCTTTACAGATATGGGATCCCAAAAATGCGAAAAGGTACGCCGCAACAAACTGCCCAACCACCACAAGTATGACTTTTTGACTGTCTGATATATGGAGAACAGATTTAAACCTGATCACAGGATTGTTCAGTAAGAAGGATATCCCTGGCAGGATACCGACGGCCTGCCATGACTTTGTAAAAGCGCCGCCGAGCAAGCCAATCAAGCCAAACACAATAACACAAACTGTCAGCGCCGAGCCGAAGGTGACAATGTCCTCTATCTTGATCGCCTTCTTAATTAATTGTTCATACTCTGCTCTGTCCTCGGGAGAAAGGTTATCAAGCCACTCCTCGCCCTCGCTCTTTGTAGCTGTTTCAGAAATGCCGTGCTTCTTCATAAATGCTTTGACTTCATCTAATTTATTTGAATCCCGAAAAAACTTGCCGGCGACTATGCCGTGAAAGCCGCCCCATACCGCTTCGGTGAGGACCAACATAAGCGGAATCAGGAGCACATAAACTATAATGATGCGTTTTATATTATTGCCTTTCATATTCAATTTGCGCCTTAACATTATTTTTTATGCCGCTTCCGCATTTTTCGGATTTATTGTTATCCAGTCCCTGTTCATGAGAGCAACAGGGGAAATCTACCCCGTTTTTGGTCCTATGATTCTATATAATAATGCCCAGGAGGGTGTTATACCGATTCTGCATATTAATCCATAATTCTATTCACGACAAAATATAGACGCGGTTTCCGCTGCTTTCAAGAAGTCCCTCCTGAGGATTCCCTTTTCCCATCGACTGCACTATTTATATATTTTTCGCCGGACATGTGTCAAGAGATTTTGTCTGAAAAACTTTAATGTACCGCTTCAGGGAGGGGGAGGCGTCTCTTCTCCGTCACCATCCTCGTCTTTCTCCCCGCCCTCTTCATCGTCCTTATACTCCCTCCTTCTCTTCAGCGCCCTGAAAAATCCGCATACAGTGAAGAGTGCACCCAGCATGAAGAGGATCTCGTAAAGGTTGTCGCGGAGATAATAGAGCCAGGCGTTCTTCGTGCTGAGAGAGGCCTTCCACCTCTTTTCAAGCTCGACGGAGGAGATATGGAGGCTGTTCGAGATCGCGGCATCGAGGTCGTCTCCACCCCTCATGCGGTCGAGGACCGCGCGGACAGCCCGGGCGCCGAAGGTCTTTTCTATGTATTCGACAATGCTCCTGCTCTCTGCATAGGCGAGGAGCATCTCCCTCCCGTCAGAGGGAAAGGATGCGGTCATGCGGCCGATGCTGAGCAACCGGCCGGACAGGACGGCGGAGGTGAGGACCGAACGGTCTCCGCCGTCTATGAGCTCGCCGAACCCTCCTGTGACCCACTGGCATATCCCCTCGTCAAACCATCTCGGCATACGTCCGTCGCCGTTTTGGCCGATCTGATGGTGCAGTTCGAGGTGGCAGAGTTCATGCTTCAGCGTCACCTCCACTGTATAGGGATGTCCGCCCATCTTCGAATAATCGATCACGATGAGGTCTTTCCCAGGTATTGCGTAGGCGGTGACGAGATCGCTGCCAGCCTCTTTCCTGAAAGAGGCACGGTCCTTTATCAGGACGATCTCCGGCCGGAGGTCCGTTCCCATACCGAGGTCCATGGCAAGCTCATCGCGGACAGCGGGATAGACCTTCAGGATATCCTTTGCCGCGTTCAGGAGAGGCGCATCGAAGCGGACAGACACACCCTCCCCGTTAATTGAACTCACCCCTGCGGACGCAGGACGTGCGGCCTGCACCCAGAACAGAAGGATCGCAGAAAGGAAGGCAATTCGTTTTGTCATCGGTTAAAGAATACCATGCCCATCAGGGTCGTGAGGCGATAAACACGGATTCCGGATAACAACACACGGCAGCGTAATTCCCTCATCGCCTCTTGCCCCGCGAGGGGGTCCCATACATCAGCGACGCTATTCACAATTCCTTCAAAAAAAACGGGTAGCATGAAAGCATGAAAAGTGTTGGCTCATCTCTGCTGATCGGGCTGGCGGTGATCGCGGCCG
The DNA here is from genome assembly GCA_021814475.1 of Nitrospirota bacterium. Classification (GTDB taxonomy): domain Bacteria; phylum Nitrospirota; class Thermodesulfovibrionia; order Thermodesulfovibrionales; family UBA6898; genus PALSA-1316. Next base: position 1,243 of record JAKAIE010000018.1, on the reverse strand, counting down.
TGATGGTTTCTCATACCGGAGGCACGCATATGGCTACGAAGACTCATCTAGTGAAAACGGACCTTCCTCCGCTGGACAGGCAGACGCCGGCAAGATTCGAAACGGCGACCTTCAGCCTCGGCTGATTCTGGGGACCTGACTCCCGGTTCGGGAGTATCCCCGGTGTGATAAGGACAAGGGTCGGCTATGCAGGAGGCACGACGAAGAACCCCACGTATTATAATCTCGGCGACCATTCCGAAACGGTCGAGATCGATTACGATCCTGCCCGCGTCTCGTACAGTGACCTTCTCGATGTATTCTGGAAAGACCATGACCCTTCGTCCGGCTCGTGGTCACGGCAGTACAGGGCAGCGGTCTTTTATCACAATGAAGGGCAGAAAAGGCTGGCAGAGGAGACCCGTGACCGGCTCGCCTCCACGACGGGAAAGAAGATCGTCACGGCCATAGAACCGTATACAGGGTTCCATGTTGCCGAGGACTATCACCAGAAGCACGGGTTGAGGTTATTCCACGACCTTTTGAAAGAGTTCGAGGCGATCTACCCTGACCCAGGGGATTTCAGGAACTCCACGGCGGTCACCCGCGTCAACGGCTACCTCGGCGGATACGGAGACTGCGCTTCGGTAAAAAAGGAGGTGGACGGGTTCGGGCTCTCCGCCAGTGGCAGAGAGGTCCTTATCTCGACCGTCTGCGCGCACAGACCCTCGTCCTCCTGCCCGCTGCCGGATTAACACAGGCAGGAAGGATTCCGAGGACTGGCAGGAAAAATCACTCCGCAGCGGCCCTCGACCTTGCGTTCCAGACCATAGAGATGCGCAGCCGGGACCGGCGCCATTGCGTCTTTATCCATTCACTGCTCCCTCTCCTCACTATGCTTTTTCATCTCTTCCCAGAAGGTCGTCAGGTCTGTATACAGGTCCTCGAAGCTCACCTTGAGCACCTTTTGGTACGTGGCATGCCTCCCGCCGTTTGCGGTGATGAAGACCGAAGCCCCCTTTTTCGTGGCAAAGGCCCACTTGCCCCTTGACGACATGGTCCCCTCCTTCTTCCCCCCGATCACCCAATAAGCCTTCTCCGCATCAATAAGCTGGTGTGTAGTGAAGTCCCCGACCATAACCGACTTCGGGACCTTTCCGATGTTCAGCGCCAGATCGAGGACGGCACAGCGCATACCGCAGAGCCCGACTGTTGTCCCGTCATCATATTCGATCAGGACGCGGGAATAATCAAAGGCCTTCCT
>JAKAIE010000017.1 GCA_021814475.1 Nitrospirota bacterium | reverse complement strand
TGCCCACATGTCAATTGTGGATCGTTCTTCCGGTGATAACATAATTTGGGCTGCCGTTCTGCTCATATATTCACTATACATGAGATTCACCCTATTGTAAAGCTATTTATGAGACACTACACTAGGAAGAGACATTGGTGGGTATGGCTCATTGTCTTGTGTGGTATAGGTGCAGGTGCTTATCTGTATTCGGGAGGGGCGGGCAGGGCGACAAAAGGCCGGCTTGGTCCGGGGAATGCTTCCCCCGTGCGCAGCACGCCTGTAATGGCCGCTGCCGCAAAGAAGAGCAATATCAGCATCTATCTAACCGGACTCGGCTCCGTGGTCCCGCTCAATACTGTCACCGTGCGAAGTCGTGTGGACGGTCAGCTCATGAAGGTCGCCTACCGTGAGGGGCAGACCGTGAAGAAAGGCGATCTGCTGGCCGAGATAGATTCCCGGCCGTTTGAGGCCCAGCTGGCCCAGGCACAGGGGCTGAGGGAGCGCGATGCGGCCCTGCTGAATAACGCCAGGGTTGATCTCCATAGATACCAGGTCCTGTCGGAACAGGACTCGATAGCAAAACAGCAACGGGACACGCAGGAGGCCCTGGTCCGGCAGTACGAGGGCGCGGTGAAGACTGACCAGGGGCAGATCGACAGTGCGAAGCTGCAGATCCATTACTCGAGGATTTCCGCTCCACTCACCGGGAGGGTAGGCCTCCGTCTGGTGGACGAGGGCAACATCGTGCATGCATCGGATCCGGGGGGACTGGTCGTCATCACGCAGCTTCAACCCATCTCGGTGATTTTCTCGATCGCCGAGGACAGCCTTCCGCAGGTTGTGAAACGTCTCAGGTCCGGGGAGAGGCTGCCAGTCGAAGTCTATGACCGCGACCAGAAGCAGAAGCTTGCCGGGGGATTTCTTCTGACTGTCGACAACCAGATCGATCCGAACACCGGGACCGTTAAGATGAAGGCGGTGTTTCCCAATGGAAACGGCGAACTCTTTCCCAACCAGTTTGTCAATGCCCGTCTGCTGGTGGAGGTGAAGCGGGAGAGCATTGTAGTTCCTGCCACAGCGATCCAGCGCGGGCCCCAGGGCACCTTCGTGTACGTTGTAAAGGGCGATAACACGGTCAGTGTGCGGCAGGTTACGATCGGCGAGGTGCACGGGGGCGATGCTCCTGTCATCACGGGGCTCGCCGCGGGCGAGCAGGTTGTGGTCGACGGAGCCGAGCGGCTGCGCGAAGGCAGCAGGGTGGAGCTGAAGGGACAGGACGGCGCGAAAAGGACAAAGAGCGGTACGCGGTAGAGGCCCGGACGATGAACATTTCCCGTATATTTATCATGCGGCCGGTCGCCACGACCCTCCTGATGATCGCCATCATTCTGGCAGGGGCTGTTGCCTATCGCCAGCTTCCCGTATCAGCACTGCCGCAGGTGGACTACCCCACCATACAGGTCCGCACTTTTTATCCCGGGGCAAGTCCCGATGTCATGGCTTCATCCGTCACGTCGCCGCTGGAGCGGCAGTTCGGGCAGATGCCAGGACTGTCCCAGATGACCTCTTCAAGCTCCGGCGGCAGTTCGATTATTACCCTGCAGTTCAGTCTCGATCTCAGCCTGGACGTGGCGGAACAGGAGGTCCAGGCTGCCATAAACGCATCCGCCACTTTTCTGCCGCGGGACCTCCCCGCGCCGCCGGTTTACAGCAAGGTGAATCCGGCTGACGCTCCGATTCTCACGCTGGCCCTCTCCTCTGATACCTTGCCGCTTCCGAAGGTTGAAGATCTCGCCGACACACGGTTCGCCCAGAAGATATCCCAGCTGCCCGGTGTGGGGCTGGTGAGCATCAGCGGAGGGCAGAGACCCGCCGTACGCATTCAGGCCAACCCCGTGGCGCTTGGGGCCTACGGCTTGACACTGGATGACCTCCGCACCGCTATCGCTGCGGCAAACGTTAACCAGGCAAAGGGGACTTTTGACGGGCCCCGTCAGTCTTATATTATCGGGGCTAATGACCAGTTGTTCTCGGCCCGTGACTACAACGATCTGATTGTCGCGTACAAAAACGGGGCGCCTGTCCGCCTCTTGGACGTTGCAGAGGCGGTGGATACCGTCGAGAATGTGAATCAGGCTGCATGGATGAACAAGACCCCGTCAGTGATTGTAAATATACAGCGGCAGCCGGGCGCCAATGTGATCGAAGTGGTGGACCGCATCAAGAGACTGCTGCCCCAGTTGCAGGGGGCTCTGCCCCCGGCTGTCAGGGTGAACGTCCTGACAGACCGGACCACTACCATCCGCGCATCGGTGAGAGACGTGCAGTATGAGATGATGCTGGCGGTTGCGCTTGTCGTTCTGGTCATCTTTCTTTTTCTGCGCAATCTGCCGGCGACCGCCATTCCCAGCATTGCGGTCCCGCTGTCACTCATAGGTTCCTTCGGGGTGATGTATCTGATGGGTTTCAGCCTCAACAACCTGACCCTGATGGCCCTCACCATTTCGACCGGCTTTGTGGTGGACGATGCGATCGTAATGATCGAAAACATCTCCAGGTATGTCGAGCAGGGAGAGCCCCCTCTGCAGGCGGCGCTGAAGGGTGCCCAGCAGATCGGTTTCACCATCCTGTCCCTTACCGTTTCGCTCATCGCCGTGCTCATCCCTCTGCTGTTCATGGGTGATGTTGTCGGAAGGCTGTTCAGGGAGTTTGCCGTGACTCTGGGCGTCACTATACTTATTTCGGCGGTTGTGTCCCTGACGCTTACCCCGATGATGTGCGCCCGCATTCTGCGCCATGTCCCCGAGGAGAGGCAGGGGAGGTTCTATCATGCCTCCCAGGTTATGTTCGACAGGGTCATCGCTGCGTATGGAAGGACGCTCCGGTGGGTGCTCGGCCGCCAGAAGGCCACACTCGTCGTGGCGGCGGGCACACTTGTATTGACGGTGCTTCTGTATATGCTCGTTCCGAAGGGTTTCTTCCCTGTCCAGGACACCGGGGTTATCCAGGGGATCTCGGAGGCGGACCAGTCGGTCTCCTTCAGGGCCATGGCGGAGCGTCAGCAGGCTCTTGCCGCGGTGATACTGAAAGACCCCGCGGTCGAGAGCATTTCTTCGTTTATCGGGATCGACGGCACCAATACGACCCTCAACAGCGGTCGGATCCTGATAAACCTGAAGCCCCTGGAGGATCGCGATGCAAACGCAGTAGGGGTGATACGTCGCCTGCAGCCTGAGCTGGCAGAGGTGAAGGGTATCAGACTTTACATGCAGCCTGCCCAGGACCTCACTGTTGACGCGCGGGTAAGTCGCACCCAGTTCCAGTATACGCTTGAAGATCCTGACATCGGGGAGCTTAATTTGTGGGGGCCGAGGCTTGTGGAGGAGCTCCGCCAGAGGCCCGACCTGAGGGATGTCAGCAGTGATCAGCAGGACAAGGGCCTCAGGGTTTCCCTGGACATCGACCGTGCGACAGCATCGAGATTCGGCATCACCCCGCAGCTCATAGACGACGCCCTCTATAACGCTTACGGCCAGCGGCAGGTCTCGACAATATTTACCGAGCTGAACCAGTATCGCGTCGTACTTGCCGTCAAGCCGGACTTCCAGCGCGGACCCGAGGCGCTGAAGTCGCTGTACCTTCGCAGTGCCGGTGGCGGGCAGGTGCCCCTCCGGGCCTTCTCGAAGTCGTCAGAGTCCACCGGATACCTTGTGATCAACCGGCAGGGACAGTTCCCGTCGGTGACCACATCTTTCAATCTGGCCCCTGGTGTGGCTCTGGGCGACGCGGTGAAGGCTGTCGAAGAGGTGACCCGCCGGCTGGCGATGCCCGAAAGCATCAGGGGAAGTTTCCAAGGCACTGCGCAGGCGTTCAGGATCTCTCTGACCAACGAACCGCTTCTGATCCTCGCGGCACTGATCACAGTGTATATCGTCCTGGGTGTGCTCTACGAAAGCTATATCCACCCGATCACGATACTTTCGACTCTCCCGTCGGCGGGGGTGGGGGCGGTGCTGGCATTGATGCTGTTCCGTACGGAATTGAATGTCATCGCCATTATCGGCATTATCCTGCTCATCGGTATTGTGAAGAAGAACGGCATCATGATCGTCGATTTCGCGCTGGAGGCCGAGCGCAAGGAGGGGAAGACGCCGGAGGAAGCGATATTCCAGGCCTCCCTGCTTCGTTTCAGGCCTATCATGATGACCACCTTTGCGGCCCTGCTCGGGGCTTTGCCGCTGGCCCTGGGACAGGGAGTCGGGTCAGAGCTGAGGCGTCCCCTGGGCATCTCGATCGTGGGTGGACTTGTCATCAGCCAGATTCTTACCCTCTATACAACGCCGGTCATCTATCTGGCCTTTGACCGTCTCGCGGGCCGCAGAGGGCGTGCGGCCGATGAGGGCGCGCAGTCAGGGCGATGAACCTCTCGGCGCCTTTTATCAGAAGGCCGGTGGCGACTACGCTCCTCACTCTGGGCCTTGTCCTATCGGGTATCATCTCCTTCGGCCTGCTGCCTGTCTCACCTCTGCCACAGGTCGATTTCCCTACGATCTCAGTCTCGGCGTCCCTGCCCGGCGCGGACCCCGAGACGATGGCCACTTCCGTGGCGGCGCCTCTGGAGCGCCAGTTCGGCCGTATAGCCGGCGTTACCGAAATGACCTCAACGAGTTATCGGGGCAGTACCAGCATCACCCTGCAGTTCGATCTTAACCGGATGATCGACGGCGCGGCCCGTGATGTGCAGGCCGCCATCAACGCGGCCAGAGGAGACCTTCCGTCAAACCTTCCGAGCAATCCGACATACAGGAAGGTGAATCCGGCCGATGCCCCGATTCTTATTCTTTCGCTGACGTCCGATTCGGTGGATAAGCCCAGGATGTACGATGCCGCTTCATCGATCATCCAGCAGAAGCTCTCGCAGGTGAAAGGGGTGGGACAGGTTTTTGTCGGCGGAAGTTCACTCCCCGCCGTGCGCGTCGACCTCAACCCCATGGCGCTGAGCCGATACGGCATAAGTCTTGAAAACGTCCGTGGAGTCCTTGCCGCTACAAATGTCAACCGACCCAAGGGCCAGGTGTCCGAGGACGAAAGGTCATGGGAGATCGGTACGAATGACCAGCTTAGGAAGGCGGAAGAGTATCTTCCCTTAGTCGTCAGCTACAAGTCGGGCGCGGCGGTCCGTCTTTCGGATGTGGCGGAGGTGACGGATTCGGTCGAGGATCTTCGCGCTGCGGGATTCGTCAACGGGAAACCGGCGGTGATGGTGATCGTCTTTCGTCAGCCCGGCGCGAATATCATCGAGACTGTCGACAACGTGCGGGGTCTCCTGCCCCAGCTGGAGGCTTCCCTCCCAGGCGGCATCAGACTTTCGGTTGTCCTTGACAGGACGCCGCCCATCCGGGGCTCCCTGCACGATGTGGAGCGCACCCTCCTGATATCGGGTATGCTCGTCATCCTTGTTGTCTTCGTCTTTCTCCGGAATTTCCGGGCCACGCTGATCCCTGCCGTTGCGGTTGCCGTCTCGATTATCGGCACCTTCGGAGTGATGTATCTCTTCGGGTACTCTCTGGATAATCTGTCCCTGATGGCGCTCACCATCGCCACCGGTTTCGTTGTCGACGATGCCATTGTCGTGATAGAAAATATCACCCGCCACCGGGAAAGGGGGGAGTCGCCCCTTCAGGCCGCGCTTCTGGGTACAAAGGAAATTACCTTTACCGTGGTCTCGATGAGCGTCTCCCTTGTGGCCGTCTTCATACCCATCCTTCTCATGGGCGGCATGGTCGGCCGGCTCTTCCGCCAGTTTGCGGTCACGCTGTCGGCCGCGGTTATGGTGTCGCTGATCGTGTCTTTGACCACGACTCCCATGATGTGCGCGACCATCCTGAGGACCGCTGAAGAGTCGGAGCGGGGACGTTTTTATCTGCTTGGGGAAAAGATGTTTCAGGCGATACACTCCCTGTACGAGAGGACGCTCGGCTGGGCGCTCCGGCATTCGCGGATTATGCTTGCCCTCACATTGGTGACGCTCATTGTCAACGTAGTCCTGTTTGTCATTGTTCCCAAGGGATTCTTTCCGGAACAGGATATCGGACGCCTCAACGGTAATATTCAGGCCGCCCAGGACATTTCTTTTCAGGCGATGCAACAGAAACTCTTGGAGGTGGTAAAGACGGTCATGACGGACCAGGAGGTCTCGTACGTGATCGGATTTACAGGCGGTGGGGGAGGCGGAGGGTCGACCACCAACACGGGAAGAATGTTTATAGCCCTGAAGCCGTTTGAAGAGAGACAATCTACTACGCAGCAGATCATAGGCAGGTTGAGAAAGAAACTGTCGGAGATCCCGGGTGCTCCGACTTTTTTGCAGCCGGTGCAGGACCTGCGCATAGGAGGGTTTGCGAGTAATGCCCTCTATCAGTATACGCTTCAGGGAGAGAACCTTCAGGAACTCAGTGCCTGGAGTCAGAAAGTTCTGCAGAAATTCCGCACCCTGCCCATCATTATGGATGTAAACAGCAACCTGCAGAATAAGGGGCTTGAGGCTGACCTGGTCATAGACAGGGCCACCGCCTCCCGTCTGGGCATCACCCCGCAGAATATCGATACCGCGCTTAATGACGCCTTCGGGCAGCGTCAGGTTTCTATCACCTATACACTGCTGAATCAGTACCATGTTGTCATGGAAGTTGCCCCGAAGTTCTGGCAGAACCCCGAGACGCTGAGAGATATCCATATAGCTTCCTCCGGGGGAAGCCAGGTGCCGCTGAGCGCATTTGCTCGCTTCGAAACCGGAGCGACCCCTCTTGCCGTAACCCACGTCGGCCAGTTTCCCTCGGTCACGATCTCCTTCAACCTGGCGCCCGGCATCGCCCTGGGGGATGCGGTCAGCGCCATCAACGGCGCAACAAAAGAGATGGGGATGCCGTCCGGCATCAGGGGGAGTTTCTCAGGTACTGCCCAGGCATTCCAGGCATCTCTGGCGAACGAACCGTTTCTTATCCTGGCGGCACTCGTCGCCGTATATATCGTTCTCGGGGTCCTCTATGAAAGCTATGTGCATCCGGTCACGATCCTCTCCACCCTGCCATCGGCGGGCGTAGGGGCTGTGCTTGCCCTTATGTTCTTCCGGACGGATCTGAGCATCATCGCCGTGATCGGGATCGTTCTGCTCATAGGCATTGTGAAGAAGAACGGGATTATGATGGTGGACTTTGCACTGGAGTCAGAGCGGAGGGATGGGATGAGCCCTGTTGAGGCGATCTACAAGGCATGCCTCCTGCGTTTCCGGCCGATCATGATGACGACCCTTGCCGCTCTGCTGGGGGCTCTTCCCCTGGCACTTGGTCACGGGGTCGGTTCGGAACTGCGGCGGCCGCTGGGCATTGCCATTGTCGGAGGACTGATATTCAGCCAGATGCTTACCCTGTATACGACTCCGGTGGTGTATCTCCATCTCGACCGCTTCAGGCTCTGGTTCGACGCCAGGAGGCGGGGGGTTCAGAGCAGGCTTGCAGGTAACGTAAAGACGGGTTCCTCCTGACGCCGGATATGAAAGGAATATCGATGAACAATGTACAGTCATGCAGTTTTTCACTTGTTTGGGCCCGGACGGCGGCTGTTGTCATGATGTTTTCTCTGTCTGCCTGCACTGTCGGTCCGGACTATGTCAGGCCTGAGGTAGAGACGGGCCAGGCATACAAGGAGACAGAGGGATGGAGAAAGGCCAGGCCGAATGACGCGCTGCGAAGGGGGGCATGGTGGGAGCTTTACGGCGATCCGCTCCTCGACGACCTTGAAAGACAAGTTAACATATCCAATCAGGGCATCGCCGTTGCGGAGGCGCAGTATCGCCAGGCGCGGGCACTGGGCCAGGCCGCTCGTTCCGGCTATTATCCAAAGATCGCTGCGGGCGTCTCCGCGTCCCGGTCCCGAAGACCCGGCGGGGTCAGCGGGGCCGCAACCGGGGCGACTGTCTCCGACTATCTTCTGCCTCTCGATGCGTCGTGGGAGATCGATCTCTGGGGCCGGGTGCGTCGCGGGGTGGAATCGGCTGAGGCCGGGTTCCAGGCCAGCGGGGCTGACCTGGAATCAGTTCGACTGAGCATACAGGCGGAGCTGGCGGCTGATTACTTTCTGTTGCGCAGTCTGGATAGTCAGAAAATGCTCCTGGACGGCACGGTTGCTGCCTTTGAAAAATCCCTTCAGCTGACGCAGAACCGATACGCTGCGGGTATTGTCTCCAGGGCGGATCTGCTGCAGGCTGATACACAGCTGAAGTCTACGCAGGCCCAGGCTATCGATGTCGGCGTGCAACGGGCGCAATATGAACATGCCATTGCCGTGCTCATTGGAAAGCCCGCAGGGGGGTTTTCTCTTGCGGCAGCGCCGCTTGCGGTTACACCACCGGCTGTCCCTGCCGGGATACCCTCCGAGCTCCTTGAACGAAGGCCCGACATTGCGGCTGCGGAACGACGGGCGGCCTCGGCAAGCGGCCTTATCGGAGTTGCTGAGGCCGCATATTATCCCTCAATTACTCTCAGCGCCGGCGCCGGGTTCGAGAGTTCGCATCTCTCTCACTGGCTGTCATGGCCGAGCCGTCTGTGGTCGGTGGGAAGTGCGGTTTCGGAGACCGTCTTCGAGGGAGGATTGAGAAGGGCAGAGACGGATCAGGCCCGTGCGGTGTATGATGCGGCTGTCGCCTCCTACCGGCAGACCGTTCTGTCCGCCTTCCAGGAGGTCGAGGACAACCTGGCGGCCCTCCGTATTCTCCGCCAGGAGGCTGCGGTGCAGGACGAGGCGGTGAAGTCCGCGCAACAAGCTCTGACCGTGACGACGAATCAGTATAAGGCCGGGACGGTGAGTTACCTTGATGTTGTAACCACCCAGACGATCGTTCTTGCGAACGAGAGGGCGGCTATCACCATCCTCGGGAGGAGGATCGCCGCGAGCGTTCAGCTTATCAAGGCCCTCGGCGGCGGGTGGCATGCAACGGATCCGGATACCGGGAAAAAGTGACCGCGCCTCAGCAATGAGGCCGTTTCCGGTGCAGATAGAGATGGAGCAGCAAAAAAAATTCCCCTTCGGAGGTCTTTTCCTCTGAAGGGGAATTTTTCGCTTTGTCCTTTGCAGTCCAGGACTATCGTGGCGGCGGGGCATATTCAGGCGAATACTCCACCGGGGGTTCAGACTCAAGATCGGGGGGCGGCGGCGGTGGAGGATATCTCCTCATCCGCACCGGCCTCGTCGAGCGTCCCGGTACCTGGTTCCCCTTGGCGTACATGCACTGCATATAGGCGATATCGTACCTCCTCTGTGCCTCCCAGCCATAATAACGGCCTTCGCTCGCGCCAGCAAGCAGTCCGGCGGCGGCTCCGATGGCGGCTCCACCCCCGGCATGGCCGGAGGCCGAGCCTATGGCCGCACCGATCCCGGCGCCGATAGCGGTGCCGGCGACCGCATGCTGGTTCGCCGTCTCCTGTGGCTGGATGCCGATCCGCATCGCAGCCCAATCCCTGCATTCGGCATCCTCTGCCTGGAATTGATCAAGTGGTTTCCCATCCGGAGGAAGGACCATAACACGCGGCCCCTGTGGGATCGTCGCACACCCTGCCAGTACCAGGAGCGTGAGTGCCAGGGCGATGATGCTGCATCTCTTTGTCATGATTTTACTCCTTCTCATCCGGCGGGACAACAGAAGGAACGACCTTCATCCATCCCGACGGACAACGTTTTACATAGGGATAGTAGCCTTTGGGGTTCTGGCAAAAGTACCAGTAACTGTCTTCATCCTGTTTCGGCGCAGGGGCGATATATTCCTGCTGCTGCGGCTCGGTAACGGCCGGCGCGTCCCAATAATAGGGATTATAGTAGGGGTAGTAGGAGTAATAGGGATAGTATGGATACGCAGACGGCCACCAGGGGTCCCATCCCTGTCCGATCCATACCTCGCCCCTGAAATGTGACCTATGCCCATGTGCATACGACGGCACGGTCCCGGCCAGGATCAATATCAGCACCATAAGAGCAAGTAAAACGGTCTTCTTCATAACATTCTCCCTTCTATTATCACACTTTTTGAAGCCTCCTGCCATAAAAAGGCTCCGGAACCGGCTGCAAATCCATAATTTTAGTTCATAGTATCTCGGAAGTGTGAACAAACTGTGAAGCTGCCCACATAATTCAGAAAATGAAGCGCAGGGCACTGTTCATATGACCTCGATCATCTCAGGTCTGCTCGTAAAGAGGATGAACCCTTTTGTCCTGGTTCCGAACAACTTGCCGACAGCTTCGCAGTAAATACTGATCTGAAAGCGGTATTGCCGCGCAAGGGCGCCTGCTTCTTTCTCCCTTACCGGGAAGGTTTTGTAGTCGTATACCCTGGCGATGCCGTCGCGAATAACCACCCGGTCTATCCGTCCCCTGAAGATGGCGCTGCCCTTTCTGAGAACGAAGGGCAGTTCGGTATAGGAGTTCGCTGCAGGGAGTAGGATTTCGTCGAAGAAAGGAGAATTACGGAGCTTTCGCATATCGGCAAGGATAATCTCCCTGTAGCGTGCTGCAGTTTTTTCGGCCTGTACCTCCTTCCTGATGAGCGCCTCAACAGCATGTTCGAGGTCCCCCGGAAGGATCCCGCCTGCAGAGATGCCCTCGAAGACCCGATGGAAGAGGCTCCCCAAAAGGCTCCAGTCCGCGGATTTCTTCTTCCCGTGTCCGACGGCCTCAGTGACATCGACCCAGCTTTCGGTGCCGGGTGGCAAGGGTACCTTCTCTGTATATACCGGCTCTTGGAAGAATGCCTTTTCCGTGGAGAAACTGACGCCGGGTGCGCCCCCTGGTGTGGCGAGTTCCGCCTCCCCGGTGATCGAAAAGACCCCGTCCCGCCCCTTTCTCTCCGAGATGCTTCCGGGGAAGGACTGCTCAATGAACGAAAACGCGCCTCTGACCCTGGTCTGCCCCTTGCAGTCGTTTTTGACCGCTCCGGTCATGATCAGCCGGTCCATCGCCCGGGTGACCGCGACATAGAAGAGACGTTTCTCTTCTTCCGCCTCTTTCGCCTTCCTCAGTATGAAAAGTCCCTGTTTAGTCCTTTCGCAGGCCTCTTCCTCGTAGGCAAATCTGACCGCATTGTTGACCTCGTCGATGCAGACCGCGCCGGCCTTCGACGGAGGCGTCTCATCGAGAGACGGCAGAAACACGACCGGAAACTGGAGCCCCTTAGATCCATGCACAGTCATGATCTTTACGGCATCGAGGCTCTCGGTATTGACGTTCGCCTTGGCCTCGTTGCTCTTTCTCGAAAGGACGAGCAGTTCCCGGATCTCGGGCAGGGAGAGCGCCTGTTCCTCATATCCCCCGATGATGCCGAGGAACTTCTTGATATTCGCATGCCTCTGGCGTTCCCAGAAAACCTCCCACCCTGCCGTTCGGGTCAGGAACTCTTCGATCAGGATAGACAGCGGCACGCCGGCTGCCCGCGCAATAAATGGCTCAAGCAACTCAAAGGCGCTCCTGCATACTGCAGCAGCCGAATCCCGCAGGGTATCAAAAAGAATACTCTCCCTGCCTGACAGGAGATCCCGCAGCACCGCCTCGGAAAGCCCGACCAGGGGGCTGCGCAGCAGGACGAAGAGGCTGAAATTATCGACCGGATCTGCAAGGAATGAGACAAATTCCCTCAGGAGCGCCACCTCGGGCTCGTCATAAAAGCCGATGCCGCCCACGACGACATAGGGGATATCGTGCGTGCGGAGCGCGGTTTCGAAGGAGGCGAGGTGTGTACGGTTCCTCAGCAGGATGCAGATATCGCCGTAACGGCAGTGCTGTCCGGCGGCGGGGCCGGGAGTGCCTCTTCCCGCAAGGGAGATAATCTTTCCAGCGACCAGTTCGGCCTCCCTGGTCCTTGTCATCTTCGAGTTTTCCCTGCCCTCGAAGAGGATGACCTCGACCTTTCCCTCCCCCTGGCGCGTGGGCGAAAAGCCGGAATATGTCGTCTTCCATGGCTCGTCTCCAGAGGCGTCCATGATGTGGCCGAAGAGTGTGTTAGTGAAATGTATGATTGCCGGAAGGCTCCGGTAATTCTCTTTCGCCTCGATATACAGGGCCTCGCCCCCGAGCCACTCCCTGAACCTCTGTTTCACTTCCTGAAAGACCGAGACGTTTGCCCCCCTGAACATGTATATCGACTGTTTCTCGTCACCGACCAGAAATACCGTAGGCGTCTTTCCCTCTGCCCTTTTGGCTCCGAGGCCCGACCGCCACTCCTCGGTCAGCGCGTCGATGATCCTCCACTGCACCGAATTGGTGTCCTGGAACTCGTCGACCAGGATGTGGTCGGTGTGTTCATCGAATGCATAGAGGATGTTCAGGGACTGGGGGTTCGAGGTGATAGCCCGAAGCGCAAGCACTTCCATATCGTTGAAATCGATCGTTCCTAGTATGCGTTTCTTCTCCTGGTAGATCCGGAAACACCTCCTGTAGAGCTCAAGCAGTTGTTCTTCTTCGGGATTTGCGGGCTGCAGGGGATCAGGCTTCGTGGGGAGGCCGGCGAGGAGAAACTCGGTGTAGGGTCGTTTCTGATGGATTGCCGTCAGTGTGCCGAGAAGTGCGGACCACCCTTTTATGCCCTTGTGCCTGAGATACTCAAAGAAGCACCCGGCGTTTTCGCGCTCCTCACGGAGCGCATCGTAGACCGATTCGGTCCAGAGCTGCCTCGCCTTGAATTCGTCGAGTACGTCCACTGCGGGGTTCAGCCCGAGGTCCAGGGCAAACCGGGTGATCAGTTTCCTGCAGAATGCATGGATCGTGGTTATTCTCATCAGGGGGATCTTCTCCCTGACCTTCCCGAAGAGCCCTGTCTTCTCCCTTCGCATGATGGAAAGGATCCTGTCCTTCATCTCGGCTGCTGCCTTCTCCGTAAATGTGATCGCAAGGATCTTTTCGATTTCCGATCCGCTTTCGAGGAGGCTGAGATACCGGCGGCTGAGTTTTTCGGTCTTGCCTGAGCCGGCGGGCGCCGAGATGATCACACTCTTCGCAGGATCCAGGTATGCGGTCATGCGCGGTCTTCCGGGGAAGCGTTCACGTTGCCGGCGCCCGGGGCGGGTGATGTCTGTATATAGGGGCAGAACGGGACCTCTGCGCAGCTGTTGCAGTAAAATTCATCGAGTGGCTGCGCGGCAAGCCTCCCGTTTCGCATGACCTCCACCGTTTCCGACAGGTACTGAAGGGCGCTTTCGATATAATCGTCCATCGAGTATTTATCCCTGCTGGTCGGGATCCACTTTACACTGATGGTGTTCAGGGAATAGATGCCGGCCTTGCGCACCTCCATCCCACGGGTCCTGAGCATCGAGGCGTAGAGCGGGAGCTGGAGGCCTTTACCCGCCTTTATGACGGACGACCCGATGTCTGCCGTCCCGGTCTTGTAATCGATGATGCGGAAGGTTCCGCCATCTGTATCGATTCGGTCGATCTTTCCCCTGAGGGATATGCCGGGGGAGACCTCCTCTTTTTTTATGTCCATCTCGACGTCGAACGGGGAAAAGCCCTCCTGCCGGAATTCGTTCTCCAGGTCGATGATCTTCGGGAGCATCTCCAGAAACGCCGCCTTCAGCAGGTTTCTCCAGTAAGGTTCCAGAGAGCATGACCGGACTGTCTGGTCGAATATGAGGGCTGCCCTTTCCTGCAGCCCTTCTTGGGATATTCCGGTTCCTTCCCGGTCCCTGAAGAGCAGTTCCATGACCTTGTGGAAGATCGTCCCCAGGAGCCGCGCCTCTATCGCGTACTCCGTTATCCCCGGGGCCTCGAGCCGCAGGATCCTTTCGAGAAAAAAGCGGCGTGGGCATTTTCTGAATGCGTCCACATCCGTCACCCTGAGAGGCATCGCCAGTTCTTTTTTCAGCAGACGGTTGAGGGTCTTCTTTCCGAGGGATATTTCCGTGATATGCGATTCATAGGGCCTGAACCCTTTTCGCGTCTGCAGTTCCTCTTCGCAGAGGATGCCGAAGACCTTCTCCTGAATCTCGTGGCCCCACGGCAGGTACGGCGATTGAAGAAAGACTGTATCTCCCTCGAGGGAAGGGTAGGAGAGGTGCCTGTGCGCGGACGCAGAGGTGATTCTTTCGAAACAGACCTTCTGGGTCAGCAGATACGAGCCGAGGTCGCTCAGCCCGCATTCCCTCCTGACGCTGTCCGGAATCAGGTGATCGAGCGGGGGCTTCGAGGGCATATCGCCGTCCTTCAGGCCGCAGAAGTAGAGGTGGTCCGGTTCGAGACCCTGTGTCTCGGAAAACTCCATGACCTGAACCCCTTCCGATTCCCCGGCAAACTCGGGGGTATTCAGGATATGCCTGAGAAATTCGGCGTATCTGGCGAGAGGCAGCGTCTCGCGGCCCGAGAGTTCCGGGACGATATGCAGCATTTCGAGGGCGTTGTCAATCTGTTTCTGCTGGTCGCTGCCTGTGGTCAGGCCGAACCCGTTCATGACAGCAGCGATACGGGCATGAAGGACCTCCGCGGATGTCTCTTGCCGGATCTCCTCCAGAGGTTCGAGCAGGGCAAACACGGAGCGGAGCGCCGGGGTTACCTCTTCCACGATGTTCTTGGCGGCGGTGTCAGGATTCAGTTTTTCCCAGGAGCCGCGCCCCTTTACGATTCCCGATTTCATCGATAGGGAAGGGATCCATCTCCTGAGGATCGCCGGTATTTTTGAGAAGTGGGGAGAGTTCAGGAAGGCAGTAAATTTCTGACGGGGGTAGTCGTCGGCAACCGCTTCGATGAGATGGAGAAGGTCGCGGACAGGGCCCTGCTGGGCATAGGGCCGCCGCGCCGTCATGCTGAAGGGTATGCCGTATCTCGTCAGGACCCTCTCGAAAAGAGGCCGGTATGACTGGAGCTTCGGTGCTGTCAGGACGACAAGATCCGATGGCCTGATCCCCCCGGCGATGTAGAGGTTCTTGATATGGCGGGCAGTGCCCTCTACCTCGTCCTCAATACTCTTATATTTGACGTATGCAAGTTCGGGGGGCGTCTCCTTCCGAAACTGTTCTTCAGTGACAGAGAATTCCGCGCGCAGCCGCCGGAGGTATCCCGGGGACCGTCGTTCGTCTGCAGCTGCGCCAGAAGACGGAAGATAGGGAAAAGTGACGAAGACCTCGTCCGCCCGCCCTATCAGGGCCTCAACGAGATTTATTTCGGCGTTGGTCATATCGTAAAATCCGTCGATGAGCAGCCGCGTGAATCCGGGGCTCAGCGCGTTTACCAAAGAGGCGCTCCTGATCAGCAGGTCATCCCCATCGATAAAGCCGCCGGAGTCAAGGCCGGACTGGTAGCGGGCAAAGATCACGAACGCCTCTTCGAGCCTCTGGAGCATATCCTCCGGCAGGCCCCTGAGCAGGAAGATCCCGCGGATTGCGGAATGCGCAGCCTCAAATGTGTTCAGGGGATAGTGCTGCTTCAGTTCACGCAGGATGTCCGATAGGATGCGCGCGTAGCCGATCGCATATCCCGAAATCTCGGAGATGAGAAGCGGGCCGAGCAGGTCCGCGAAGATCCTTTCGGGACTTCCTGCCGGCAGCAGGGTCCTCGCAAGCTGTTTCAGCGTGCTGAAGCGGGGTGGAATATAGGGGTCCTTCACGAGGCGATGAAAGCGCCTCTGTGCGTCCCTCAGTTTGCGGGGTGTCGGCGCTATATAGAGGATGCCGGAATAATCGGGGTGTGTTAATCCGCCCGCGGCATCTCTGAGGATGCGATCGGTCACCCCGCGGGAACTGACAGGGAAGGTGAAAAGCCGTATGACGGGCGGCGCCGGATCCAATTAATTCAGGGAAAGTTTGTTCTGGTCGGAGATCAGGTCCTTGATCACGGAGATCGCTTCCCTGACGTATGCGTCTTCACGGACCTCCTTGTCCCACTGCTCCGCCTTCTCGCCTGCAGAGAGGACGTGTCCGTTCTTCTTGTCTTCCGGGCTGTGGCCGTCGGGCACCCCGACCTCTTTGTCTCTCAGGATGCGGGTCTGTTCAAGTTCCTTTTTCGCCTGATCCAGGTTCAGCGACCTGACGGTATTTTTTACTTCTTCCGTGGTTATCCTGCTGTACTCCGCTATATCCGTGAAGTCCTTCTCCGATTTCACCCTCGCCAGGCTCTTTGCGCGCAGGTCTGCCATATAAGGGCGAACATGCCTCCATTCGGTGAATCGTGTCGGGCTGATCGTGTCCCAGGGAAGGGCATAATCGAGGTACTGTTCGCCGCTCCTGAGCCCGGTAAACCTGTCCGGCAGAACGATGTCAGGCGTAATGCCCCGGTATTGGGTTGATGCCCCGGTGATCCGATAGAATTTCTGTGTCGTCAACTTTAGTGCGCCCAGCGGTTTGAGGCTCTCCATGCTCTCCAGTGGGAGTTCGTCGTTGAGGTCGAGTATCGTCTGGACCGTGCCTTTTCCGTGTGTATGCTCACCTCCTATGATCACGGCGCGGCCGTAGTCCTGGAGCGCTCCGGCGAGTATCTCCGAGGCCGAGGCGCTGAACTTGTTCACCAGCACGATGATCGGACCGCCGTAGGCGATCTCCGGGTCGTCATCGGACAGGACGGATACCTTGCCGTCCATATTCTTGACCTGGACCACTGGCCCTGTCTTGATGAACAGCCCCGCAGTCTTGACTGCATCTGTCAGGGCGCCGCCGCCGTTATTCCTGAGATCCAGGATCAGGCCGCTGATCTTTTCAGGCCCGAAATTCTTCAATTCCTTGCGGAGGTCGTCGGTGGAGTTGCGTCCGGAAGCCCCGTTTCGTGTCCTTTCGAAGTCACGGTAGAACGCCGGGATCTTGATATACCCGAAGGACTTCCCTGTCTTGTTGTCCCTGAGCAGCACCCCCTTGACGAAACCGTCTTCGAGCTGGACCACATCCCTGACGATATGAATCGTCGCGAGTCTGCCCCCGAGCTTCTTGACGGTCAGGGTGACCTGAGTCCCTTTCTTGCCACGGATGAGCTTTATGGCATCGCGGAGCTTCATGTCTGATATATCCACCGGTTCGCTCTTTCCTTCGCTGACCTTGAGGATCGTGTCGTCGGGCTGCAGGCTTCCCTCCCGGTATGCCGGCCCGCCGGGTACGACGCTCACCACCTTCACATAGCCGTCTTCTTCCTTCAGGGTAGCGCCGATTCCTTCGAGCTGCCCTGTCATGCCGATGTCAAAATCTTCCTTGTCCAGGGGAGGCATAAAGTCGGTATGAGGGTCAAAGGCCTTTGCAAAGGCCTCGAAAAACCGGTCGTAGCGATCGCGCAATTTGTCCTGGTGAAGCCGGGCGAAGATCGTCTCATAGCTTTTCAGAACCTTCTCCCTTGCGGTCCTTAAAAGGTCAGCCCCTTCCTTCTGCCCTGATCCCGGCTTGTCCGTGTGCGCGGACGCGGCATCCTTCTCGAGGGCCTTCTGATCATCGAGCAGGCTCAGATAGCGGTGAAGCACCTGATATTTCAGTGTTTTTCTCCAGCGCTCCTTCAGTTCATCTTGTGTGGAGCAGTAATCTATTTTATCGAAGTCGGTCTCTATCGTCTCGTCTTTCGAGAAATCGAAGTCCTTCGAGAGGATCTCCCGCACCATCGCCGCGACCTCGGGGATGCGACGGTCAAGTATCCCCTCAGCCTTGCCCGGAAGGTCGATGTTGCCTGAATTGATCTCGTCATCGATCTTGTCCGCATATGTCCGCAGTGCCGCCACATCTTCTTTGGTAAGGTATCTTTTTTGAGGGTCGAGCTGTTTCAGGTATACCCTGAAAGCGGCCCTGGAGAGTTCGTCGTCGATCTTCTTCTTCGTGAAATGGTACCTGCCGAGGTCGGTCTTGAGGATATACGAGATGACCTTCGCACGGGTCTCCTCCAGCTTCGTCGGATCGATGCCCCCGTGAGGGGAGGCCATGCTGAAGGAGAAGAGGCAGAGGATGAAAACCAGCAAAAGTCTTCTGAATGTATGCAAACGCATGTTTTATCATAACGCCGCGAAGAGAGGTTTAGCAATATACGGCCGACGGGGTTGCGCCTCACGCTGAGACAGCCGGTCCAATTGAAAGATCGCCGGAGAAGCTGGTATCCTAGAAAACTTACATTACTGATCTCCAGAGGTGAACCGGATGGGTTTTTTTGACAGGCTCAAAGAGGGGCTGAGCAAGACCAAGAAGAATTTCGTAGGGAAGGTGGAAGCGATCTTCTCGGGCAAGACTGTTGATGCGGAGACGCTCGAAGAACTGGAAGAGACGCTGATCCTCGCCGATGTCGGCGGGAACAACGCCGCCGGGCTCGTCGGCCGTCTCAAAGAGAAGGCCGACAGCGGCGAGATCAGGGACGCAGCCCTTGTCAAGGAGTTTCTCAAAAAGGAGATGACTGAGATGCTCGGCGCGCCGCAGCCGCTCGTGGTCTTCGGGGAGAGGCCTTTCGTGATCCTGGCCGTCGGCGTCAACGGTGTAGGCAAGACGACGACGATCGGCAAACTGGCGGCCAGGCTCAGGGACCAGGGGCACTCGGTGCTTCTTGCTGCGGGCGATACCTTCAGGGCGGCTGCGATAGAGCAACTCGAAATCTGGGCGGGGAGGGCGGATGCCCAGTTCGTAAAACATCAGAGCGGTTCCGACCCGTCGGCCGTAGTCTTCGATGCGGTCGAAGCGGCGCGGGCCCGGGGAGTGGATGTGGTGATCATCGACACCGCCGGACGTCTCCATACAAAGAGCCCCCTCATGGAGGAACTGAAGAAGATCAAGAGGGTCTGCGGCAAGGCGATGCCGGGTGCGCCTCATGAGGTGCTGCTCGTAGTGGACGCCACGAACGGCCAGAATGCGCTCAGGCAGGCCGAGATCTTCAATGAGGCCGTCGGACTCACAGGTATTGCGCTTACGAAGCTCGACGGTACGGCCAGGGGAGGGATCGTCTTCGCCATAAAGAAGGAGCTGAACATTCCGGTGAAACTGATCGGCGTCGGCGAGGGGGTCGACGACCTCCAGGACTTCGTCCCGCAGGATTTCGTCAGGGCGCTTTTCGAATAGATCACCGGGCAGCCTGTGCGGCCGGATGCTGCTTTTGTCCGGCGTATCCCTCTTAGCGGTCCTGCCACTTTACGACGTCAGGGCGTCTTATGCGAAGCATCATATTCCCTCCGCGCTGGAACTCATAGTCTACGCGGATTATTTCAGCCCTGAACCCCTTGTCAGTTACCGTCCTGACAACCGGTTCCACATATGGCGAAGGCTCTGCACCGAGTTTCAGAAGCGGAAAGATCCTCACCTCCCGGGCCACGCGACACATCTCGCTGATCGCAGCTATATGAAACGCCAGCGAAAGCTGATCGCTGTAGAGGAAGAGAAAGTGGGAGCAGAGGGCGAGTGCATACTGCCCATCGGCGAATGAAAGCGAGGGCAGGGATTCCGCCAGATAGCGGCCTTCGCGAAGTCCGTTTTCGAAATCCGAGAGGAATGCCCGCATGGCCGACATGCGGGTTCTGCCCAGCTCATCGACCGAACGGATGCCGGTCCAGACGAATTCATGCTTGTTCTTGAGGGTCTGGGCGAGTATCTCTTCGTACGTCTCCCCGATCCTCTTTGAAATCTCCTCCTTCGTGAACCTGTAGACCGGGTCGACAGAGATTATCTTTCCTCCGCGTCCGGTGAGTTCGGCATTGAAACCCGACGGACCGTCGGCGCAGCCGATGATGGAAGACCTTAGGTCGCGCCCGTCGAGGGAAAACATCGATACATATTCTTCATACGACCGGCCCCAGGGGACGACGGTATCAAGGGTGAATGACATTTTCCTATTATACCGCTTATACCGCGGGAAGACGCCCTTTGTTCAGAAGGTGGCGGGGTCCTCGGCAGGGAGTTCCGCCTCGTCGAAAGGCATGATGCCGAGTTGCATCATGATTGATTCTATCGAGGCCAGGAGCTCTCTGTAATCATAATCCGGCATTTCATTGTTTGAGGCATATTCGACAAGCAGGTCAAAGGCAGGGTAGTCGAAGCTGCCGTCGATGACGCCTGAACGGACCAGTACGGAATAAAGGGTCCTGTCGTTGCGCAGATCCTCTCCAGGCTGCACTGTCAGCTTCTCCCTCCGCCCGGGCGAGACGATGTACCATTCCATACCGAAGACCAGGGCATCGTACAGGGTGAGTATGCCGGCAGAGATCTTGCCCTGGCGGAGCCGCCTCTTGCCGCCCCGTATGTGCAGCCTTGCCCGCTGAAGAGGCGCCTGCTCGGGACCGAGCGCCTCTTCGTCCATCAATCCGAAATGCGGCATGGCATCACCCCCCTGCTCCTGCCGATTCCCTGGCCAGGGGCTCGGGGTGGGGCGCGTGCATTATTTCGTCATACAGGGCCTTGCCCACGAAGAAGTCGGCCCAGTTGATGGCGATATCCGGGAGTGTCGACTTCAGAACCCATTCGGACGGCGGAATCGACCGGGCGACGATTTCTGCCATGCTGTAATGGGTCATGAGCACGGTACCGTAAATGACGATGAGACCGTTAAGCAGATACGCGTACGTTGCTGTCTTTCTTGACAGAAAGAGCCCTGTGACCACCACAACGTCGATCAGGGGGAAGAGGAAGGAGAGGAATTTCGTGCCGTCGAAACGGGTAACGGATGGCATGTCTCTGTCGGGCACCATGAAGCTGTGGATGCGGTAGTGCAGAAGCATGCCCGAGAGGGAGAGCAACAATAATGCGGCGAGGAGCACCCGCCTGTTCATCGCGACACCTCCGCAGTTTCGGGCCAGGTCAGGATATGCGCAGGAGATGAGGGCGACCTGTTCAAAAGGAAAACCTCACGAGATGCCCGAGATAGAAGGTCAGTGCCGCAGCGGCAATATGGAGTATCCACCATCCCGGACTGTAGCGCATGAAATACCGCAGCACGGTCAGCTCCAGAGCAGGTGCCCGAGGGCATAGACGGCCGCGATTCCCGCCAAATGGATCAGCCACCAGCCTGAACTGAGAAAGCCCGCTCTTCTTTTTGCGCCTGTCACCCGGGTCCCCCCTGCCTGAATTGCATTTCGTTAATAAAGTATACCTGTTGGCGGCAAAATTCCCTACATATCTTTCGATGGACAGATATCCCTTAGGACACACTCTTTGTGGTCCGGCTTCCGCGCCTGGCAGACCTTTCTGCCATGAAGGATGAGGAGGTGCGAGAGGACCGCCCAATCCTTCCGCGGGGCAAGCGCCATCAGGTCGCGTTCTATTTTGACGGGATCTTCAAACCGTGTCAGCCCAAGTCTCCCGGACAGCCTCTTGACATGCGTGTCCACGGCGATCCCTTCATTTACGCCATAGAGTGACGATAGCAGAATATTGGCGGTCTTGCGGGCGACACCAGGGAGCCTGGTGATCTCTTCCATCGTGGCCGGGAGCCTGCCTCCGAAATCCCTGAGGAGCATTCTTGCGGATTCCTGAATGTTTTTGGCCTTGTTGTTGTAGAAATTGACCGCGCTGACGTCTTTTCGAAGCGTCTCCAGCAGCACGGTTGCATAGTCCTCGATCGACCGGTATGTCCTGAAGAGTTTTCCGGTGACCTTGTTTACCTGGGCGTCCGTTGTCTGCGCAGACAATATCGTTGCCACAAGCAGCTCAAAGGGGGACCCGTATACCAACGCGGTCTTCGGCGAGGGGTATTCCTTCCCGAGCCTTCTGATGATTTCTTCCGTTTTCGCTTTATTGTCCATATCTCTGCACGCTCCGGTGTTCGGGCCCGCCCGAAGGGGGAACGCATACCTGCAATACACAGTATGATATTATATACAACAGAGGAAGAATGCAACTATCCGACGTTGCGGTAAGGGGGGGGAAATATGGTGGTCAAAGGAAGGGTGAAGCATGGTTGCGCGGGATAACCGGACCTTCAGGAGATATAGCAGGACAAAGGAGTTTCCGATCACCTTCAGAAACAGGGTGATCAAGGCCAGAATGCTCGACTACTCGCTCGATGGGGTCGGGGTCCTGGTCGAGGGGTCCGCGGTGATCAGCAAGGGCGATATTGTCGGGATGGCGATACATGAACCGGATTTTGCGACGGGCGGAGAAGTCGTATGGTCCTGCATCCACGGGTCTGGCCTCAGGTTGGGGATAAAGACACGGGGGGGCCTGAAGGGCCTGCTCCATGATTTCAGGTTCTCCGACACGCTGGCAGGGCTTCACCGCTACCGCAAGACCGGCGTCATGACGATCCGTTTCGGAAAGGTCGTCAAGAAGATCTATGTCCGTGACGGTGAACTGGTTTTTTCCACGTCGAATCAGCCGGAGGACCGTCTTGGTGACCTGCTGCTGAGAGAAGGAAAAATTACGAGGGAGCAGTACGACAGGGCTACTGAAGAGATGCGGCGGACGGGCAGGAAACAGGGGGTGGTGCTGGTGCAACTCGGGTATCTGCGGCCGCAGGAACTGGTTCCTGTCCTGCGTCGCCAGGTCGAACAGATAATCCTCAGCCTGTTTACGCAGCGCGACGGGGTTTTTGAGTTCGAGGAGATGCCGGTGCCTCCGGACGGGATGATTACCCTGAAACTGTCTCCCTACAATCTTATCTATTACGGCATAAAAAGGATCGAAGGGGATCTGCGCTCAGAGATTCCGCCTCTGAACGCGGTGCCCTCGGCGGCTCCGGACACGGAGCACATTTTGAAGGATATGACACTAGACAGTTCCGCAGGGCTTGTCGTTTCCCTGGTGGACGGCAGAAGAACCCTCGGGGAGATAATCGGTTCGGCGCCGGTCAGCGAGGAGGAGGCGATCCGGACGCTGTATGCGCTTTTCTGCCTTAAGCTTCTGGAGGTAAAGACAGTGAAGGAAGGTTCTGTCCCCGAGGAGCCCGGGGCCGCTGAAGCCCGCAGTTCCGGGGAGGCGGCGTATCCGGATATGGAGGCGATACATGCAATGCATGCCGAATACCGCAGGATCGGCTACTATGATGTGCTCGGCGTCAGCGAGTCGGCGCCGCTCAACGAGATCAAGAAGGCCTATTACCGTGCCGCAAAGAAATTTCATCCGGATATCCATTTTTCTCTGACCGACCACTCTGTCAAGGGCAAGCTGAGCGATATCTTTTCGTATGTCTATGAAGCCTACGTGACACTATCCGATCCCGTCAGGAGACAGGAGTACGATGCCAGGAAACGTCAGGGGCCGCAAGTTGCTGCCAGTCCCGCAGCCGCCGCCGGAACAAAGTTTCAGGAAGGCAAGATTGCCTTCCGCAACCGGCAGTACGGCGAGGCGGAAAATCTCTTCGGACAGGCCGTTTATCTCGACGGCGGCGTTGCCGAGTATCACTACTGTTACGGCCTGGCGATTCTGAAGCAGGGAAAGACAAAGACGGCGGTCAAGGCCCTTGAGCGCGCGGTGGCGCTCGCCCCGGTCAACGCGGAGTACCAGGCGGAACTCGGGACGGCCTTCCTGAGGATGGGATTCCCGACGAGGGCGAAGGGTCATTTTGAAAAGGCCCTGAAGATAAAGCCGGGGCATCGGCGCGCGGCGGAGGGGCTGGCCGAGGCCAATGCGGCGCCGGCGTGAAGGGACGAGGCTTCCGGGTTGCCGATTTGTTCCTTCCACTTGGTATAATGAAAAATGATTGAAAAGGGCAAAAGGGTCCGCGAAGAGATACTTGCGGTTGCCGCGATCCTCGGGAGTGTTTATCTGGGCCTCAGTCTCTATACCTATCACCGCTGGGACCCGTCTTTCTTCACATTCACAAAAAGTCAGGCGCAGAACTACGGTGGCGTTGCCGGCGCCTATCTTTCCGACCTCATCATGTCCGCAATCGGCTATCCAGCGTATCTGCTTCCCGCATTCGTTCTTATTGCCGCGTTGCGGATCCTTGTCAGGAAGGAGCGCGGCAGGCTGCCTCACGCGGGGTTCGCGCTGCTGCTGCTTTCCTCCTCCGTTATGCTCGCCCTGATGGGTGATACGTTCGGCATCCATTTCCGGAACAGTCCGGGGGGGCTGCTCGGGTATTACGCCGCAGGGCTGCTCGACCGGTATCTCTCGCAGCTCGGGGCCTATCTGTTCGGGGTCTCTGCGTTTGTGTCGTCGGTTATCCTGATAGCGCCGGTTTCCATGTACTCCCTGGTGATCGGACGCAGAGACGGGTTGAAACCGGGTGCGGCACCCGACAGTGCGCTGCCCCGGAAAGGTATCTTAGAAAACGAGGCCGTCAGTCCTGAGGAACCAGAGGAACGCACGCCGGCGCGGCCGGAGCGCGGCGAAGGTCTTCCCCCTATCACGCGGTCTTTCGAGAAGCCTGTACCGGCGAGTCCGCGGGTACAGCAGGCGCCTGTCGAGCGTGACGGGTATCTGCTGCCTTCCCTCGACTTTTTGACGGTGTACGACCTCTCGTCGGTCCGGGACGCTGATGACGATATCCGGGACAACTCCGCGAACCTCAAAACAAAGCTTGCCGACTTCGATGTCCACGGCACGATCACCCGTATCGATCAGGGGCCGGTGGTGACGCTGTATGAATTCGAGCCTGCCCCCGGTATCAAGATCAATCGGGTCGTCTCCCTGGCAGATGACCTGGCTCTTGCGCTGAAGGCCCCGAGTATCCGCGTCTCGCCTATCTCGGGCAAGGCAACGATCGGCATAGAGGTGCCGAACAAGAAACGGGCCGTCGTCTCGCTGAGGGACATCATCGCATCCGGGGAATTTTCCGGGAAACAGTCGAAGCTGACCCTTGCGCTGGGAAAGACGATCTCCGGCAGTCCTGTCGTTGCCGACCTTGCCAGGATGCCGCACCTGCTGGTTGCCGGCGCTACAGGCGCCGGCAAAAGTGTCTCAATCAATTCGATGGTGATGAGCATTCTTTACAAGTCGACGCCGAGAGAGGTCAAGATGCTGATGATCGACCCTAAGCTGCTCGAACTCTCGATATACGAAAATATTCCCCATCTGATATCCCCGATCATCACGAATCCGAAGAGCGCCTCGGAGGCCCTCAGAAAGATGGTGTTCGAGATGGAAAGGCGCTACAGGCTGCTGGCCGAAAAAGGGGCCCGGAACATCGACAGCTTTAACAGCCAGGTTTCCGAAGAGGAACGGCTGCCCTATATCATTGTCTTCATCGACGAACTTGCCGATTTGATGTTCTCGTCGTCGCGGGAGGTCGAGGATTCGATCGCGAGGCTTGCGCAGATGGCCAGGGCCGCGGGCATCCACCTGATCATCGCCACCCAGCGGCCGTCCGTCGATGTGATCACCGGCCTCATCAAGGCGAACTTTCCTGCCCGCATATCCTTCAAGGTCTTCTCGAAGATAGACTCCCGCACGATCCTCGATTCCCCGGGAGCGGACCAGCTCCTGGGCAAGGGGGATATGCTCCTGCTGCAGCCGGGCGAGCGGCTGATGCGCGTCCACGGCGCGCTGGTGACCGAAGCGGAGATCAAGGCGGTGACCGACTTCATCGCAGCGCAGGGCAGGCCTGATTACACCATATTCGAAGACATACCGGTCGAGCAGCCGGCCCAGGAAGAAGAGGGCGGTGACCGGGACGAGATGTACTACAAGGCGGTTGAGTTTGCGGATTCGGTGGGGGAGGTATCGATATCCTCGCTGCAGCGCAAATTCAAGATCGGATACAACCGGGCCGCGCGGATCATGGAGGTCATGGGTGACGACGGGCTTGTCGGGCCTCCGAAGGGTGCGGGCAAGCCGCGGGATTTTATAGGGAGGCATAATTGAAATCATTTCGACTGGCTGTCTTTCTGGGAGTTTTCCTTGCTCTGGCTGTTACGTGTGCGGGGGCGCAGGCTGCTGATCCTGCCGATCAGGTGAAGAGGATTCAGAAGGCCTACGAGGGAATCACGGATATCAGGGGCACCTTTATCCAGAAGAGTACTATCAGGGATCTCAACCGGACAGATGTCTATCGGGGGGAATTTTTCATAAAACCTCCGATGAAGATGAAACTCGTGTATGCGGGAAGCGCCTCGCAGGACATCGTCATCAATAAAGATCACATGCTGATTCTAAAAAAGGGTGAAAGGCAGGCCTACCGCATGAGGTTCGACCGCCAGACTTACGGCCAGACCCCGGTTGCCCTTCTCGGGGGGTTCGGGAAGATAGGGGAAGAATTCACTGCAACAGGGACAGGCGATGCCCTGGTATTGAAGCCGAAAAAGCCGACCGGCAATATCACCTCTCTGAGGATTATCCTGTCGGATGAGGGCTTTCCCATCAGGGCATTCACGATCCACGACAGCCGGTCCAATGTCATCGAGATCGAACTGAAAGATGTCTCCGTGAACACCGGGATCAGGGACAGCCTCTTTGACCTCTCCGTGCCCAAAGGGTTCAGTGTCTACGATCAGGGATTATGATGCGGTGCGGTGCGTTTGTCACCCTCCGTTCTTTGTGTCATAATAAAAGATGCGTCTGACGATGTCGTCTGCAATTATCGCCGTGCTCCTTCTGACGTCCTGTGCGGCTACCCGCAGGGAGGTCGCTGCCCCTGTACCCGAGCCACACAGCTTCGAGGCCGATTATTATTATATGCGGGGTTACGGGGCTTTCATTTCGGGGGACTACGCTATGACCCTGACGTTTTTTAAAAAGGCGCTCGAATACGACCCCGGTTCCGCATACCTGAGGCTGCAGATTGGTCATCTCCTGTTTCGCAAAGGAGACGTTGACGGGGCGCTGTCGATCGCAGAAGCGGTCGTGAAGGAGCACCCGGAGGATGTCAAGGGGCTCATGCTTCTGAGCGAGATATATAACAGCCGGAAGCGGGTGAAGGAGACGGTTGATCTGCTCGGCAGGATCAGGAAGCTGGCCGGCGATGATTCCCAGGTATGGATGTTCCTCGGGAAGGTCTATTACTCCAACGAGATGGCTGATGAGGCGATCGACGCCTTTCAGAAGGTGCTGCAGGCGGATCCTGAAGAATTTGTCGCTCTCGATTACCTTGCATCGATTTCTATCGACCGGAAGGACTACGCCAAGGCCGAGGAATATTTGCAGAGGGAGCTTGACCTCAGGCCGCTCGAAAGCGTTTATTTCAAACTCGGCGTGGTTGCGGAGATGCAGGATAAGTATGCCGCAGCGATAGGAGACTATGAGAAGGTCCTGCAGATGAACCCCCTGAATATGCAGGCGAGAGAAAGGCTTGCCCAGCTTTATGTCCGGCAGAAGGAGATTGGCAGCGCGATCAACGAATTCCTTGTCCTGAGCCGGCAGCAGCCGGACAATACCGATATGCATGTGAGGCTTGGGATGCTGTATTTCGAGTCGAAGGAGTATGGGAAGTCTCTGGACGAATTCAGGATGGCGGTGGCTTCGCGGCCGGATGACACCTCGATACACTATTACCTGGCCCTTGTCCTGGAAGAGATGGACCGTCTCGACGAGGCGGTGACCGAGTTCAGGTGGATCATCGGCCGGGAGCCGAAAAACATCAATGCATTCCTTCACCTGGCCATCATCTATTCGAAGCAGAAGAAGGAGGATCAGGCGATCAGGATGTTCGAGGAGATCCTCGGCTTCGACCCGGACAAACCGGAGATCTATATATCACTGGCGATCTCATACAGCCGGCAGAAAGAATTTGACAAGGCTGAAAAGACGCTCAGGGACGCGATCGCCCGTTTCAGCGATGATAAGGACAGGGAAGAGCTTTATTTCAATCTCGCCATGGTCTATGACAAGGCCGGTCGTTATGACGACATGATATCGTCACTGCGGACGACGATCAAGATCAATCCGAAGAACGCCGATGCGTTGAACTACCTGGGCTATTATTTCGCGGACAAGAATATCAACATACAGGAAGCGAAGGACCTGCTAGAGCGCGCGCTCGAAGTCAAGCCGGACAACGGTTATATTATTGACAGTTACGGTTGGGTCCTCTACCGGATGGGCAGTTTTGAACAGGCGATTACGCAGCTTCAGAAGGCATTGACCCTGACGCCTGACGACCCGCTGCTTTTTGAACACCTGGGCGACGCGTATCATGCGGTCCGCAATGAGTCGAAGGCGCGCGAGTACTGGAGCCGTTCGCTGGAACATCCCGAGAAGGAAGAAGGGCTCAGGGAGAGGGTCGAAAAAAAGTTGCAGGAACTCAAAGCCCGCGGGCAATGATCCTGGAAGCTGCTGCAAAGATCAACTGGTTCCTGAAGGTTGTGGGGAAGCGGGACGACGGTTACCATGACATCGTAAGCCCGATGCAGCGGATAGGTCTTTTCGATACGCTTTCGTTCGAGGCAGCCGACGGTCTGGACGTGGTCTCCGATCTGGATATCCCTGTAGGGGACAACCTGGTCTTCCGGGCGGCCCTTCTGCTGAAAGAGGTGACCGGGTGTGCCTCCGGGGCCAGGATCACTCTCGTCAAGAATATCCCCAGTCAGGCCGGGCTTGGCGGCGGCAGCAGCGACGCGGCCGCCACGCTGATAGGGCTGAATAGCCTTTGGGGCCTGGGGCTCTCCAATCGCACCTTACAGGAACTTGGCGCGCGCATCGGGTCTGATGTCCCTTTTTTCATGGGGTCTCCTATGGCGCTTGTCGAGGGAAGGGGTGACCGGGTGACCCCGCTGCGTTCGGTGCGTTCTTTTCCCCTGCTGCTTGTGAAGCCCCTGATCTCCGTTTCCACGCCCTGGGCCTATGGGCGCCTGCGAATATTGACAAAAAACAGCATCGATATTAAACTATTCTGTCAAGCTCTTGACGCGGGTGATTTTCCCGCGCTCCGGCAGATGGCGGTGAACGATTTGGAACAGGTCGTTATACCGGAGCACCCGGAGATTGCGCAGATCAAATCGAGGCTGCGTGAGTGCGGGGCGGAGCTCTCCCTGATGAGCGGGAGCGGTTCTGTGGTCTTTGGTGTCTTCAGGACACGGGACGAGGCCCGAAGGGCGTCGAAAGCATTCGATGGTCGGGAAGTCTATTTGACTGATACGATAGTCGATCGGGAATGAAAATGGTTTGTTGGGGCGTCGACAAACGGCAAGTCAGGAGATTTTGGATCTCCCATTTGGAGGTTCGAATCCTCCCGCCCCAGCCATACAACAGGAGAGAGGAGTTACGGATATCACTATGCCCAAGGAATTAAGGGTTTTTACGGGAACGTCCCATGTGGACCTGGCGCGCGAGGTTGCCGTGTGTCTGGGTATAAATCTCGGGGACGCGACTGTTGCGCGATTCAGTGACGGCGAGATCACTGTCCGTCTGAACGAAAATGTGCGGGGGTCTGACGCCTTTGTGATCCAGCCGACGTGTATGCCTGTCAATGACAGCTTGATGGAACTCCTCCTTATCGTGGACGCGCTCAAGCGGGCCTCGGCCGGCAGAATTACTGCCGTTATTCCTTATTACGGTTACGCAAGGCAGGACAGAAAGGTCCAGCCGCGCGTGCCGATCTCCGCGAAGATGGTTGCTGATCTCGTGACGGCGGTCGGTACGAACCGTATATTGACGGTCGATCTTCATGCGGGACAGATCCAGGGTTTTTTCAATATCCCTGTGGATAATCTTTATGCCGCACCGGTCCTCCTAGAGTATGTAAAAAGCAAATATGATCTGGACAACCTGGTCATCGTTTCGCCGGACGCCGGAGGTGTCGAGCGCGCCCGCTCCTTTGCGAAGCGCCTGAAGTGTTCGATCGCGATCATCGACAAGCGCCGTGAAAAGGCCAATGAGTGCGAAATCATGAATGTCATCGGCGATGTGTCCGGCCGGGAGACTCTGCTCCTGGATGACATGGTCGATACTGCGGGAACGATGGTCCAGGCCGCTGCGGCGCTGAAGGGAAAGGGCGCAAAGAGAGTCTCTGCTGCCTGTACCCATGCGGTTCTTTCGGGCGCCGCTGTTGAGCGGATCAACAAATCCGTCATCGAGGAGATGATTGTTACGAATACGATTCCGCTGGACAGCAAGAAACAGATGTGCAGCAAGCTTAGTGTGTTGAGTATCGCCTCCCTTCTTGGCGAGGCGGTCAAGAGAATCAATGAGGAGTCATCGATCAGTTCGCTTTTTGTCTAGGCCGTTGGCTTATTGATATAGTATTGCAAGTCGGCGCCCGGCAGGGCGGGACGAATAAAGAGGAGGCACCATGGAAAGAGTGAGTCTGGCAGCTGAAAAGAGGGAAGAACAAGGGAAGGGCGCGGCAAGGACACTGAGAAGGGCGGGCATGGTCCCTGCGGTTCTGTATAGAGAAGGCAGGGCAGAGTCCATTAAGCTCAACAGGAAGGAACTGGCGAAGCTGATCAACACCGTTGCCGGTGAGCAGGTGATGGTGGATCTCAACTTTACCGACGGAGGCAGGAAACTGGCGCTTCTGAAGAGTTTTCAGGTAGATCCCCTGAAGAGAGAACTGCTGCATACCGACTTCTTCGAGGTCTCACTGACCGAGCCGGTCAGGATCACGATACACGTCCTTACGGCCGGCGAGCCGATTGGCGTCAAGCGTGATGCCGGCATACTGCAGCACGTCCTGAGGGAGATAGAGATCGAATGTCTGCCGGACAAGATACCCGGAAAGATCGAGGTTGATATCACGAAGTATGAGCTCGGCCAGTCGCTGCATGTCGGCGATCTTCAGCTCGGTGAGGGCATAAAACTGATGACCGATCCGCATGAGGTCATCATTACCGTGACTGCCCCTGTTGCCGAGGCTGCGGCGACCGCTGAGGCCGCCGAGACCGTTGCCGAACCTGAAGTGGCGAAGAAGGGCAAGAAGGAAGAGGAAGGCGCAGCAAAGAAGGAGAAGTAATTTTTGTGGCTGGTTGCCGGGCTCGGAAACCCGGGTAGAAAGTATGCCTGGACCCGGCATAATGTCGGGTTCCTGGTGGTCGAGGAGATCGTCGACCGGCTCGGAATGGAATTCCGGGAGCGGCCGGAGTACAGGATATGCAACGGCTCCATGGGAGATGAGCGTCTCATCTTCCTGGAGCCGCTGACGTTTATGAACAGAAGCGGCAGCGCGGTGCGGGAAATAATCAGTAAAAACACTGTAGTAAAAGAAAATCTTATAGTAATACATGATGATCTCGACCTCGAAGCCGGCAGGATTAAGATCAGAAAGAAAGGCTCTTCGGGAGGACACCGGGGGGTTGAATCCATTATCCAGCATCTTGGGGGCAATACCTTTATCAGGGTCAAGGTCGGGATCGGTCGGAATCCCCTTGTGCCGACCGAAGACTATGTACTTTCACGGTTCAGAAAAGAGGAACTGCCTCTCATACGGGAGGCCATTTTTCATGCGGCCGACGCGGTGGAATGCATCATCACGCAGGGGCCGGACAAGGCGATGAACACATTCAATTAGGCGGCTGGCGGGGCTGTCCTGTCAGACCTTCTTCTGCCTGTTCTCCTCTGAGATCTTCCTGAGGAGGTCGACGCCGGCGATCACGATAAGGACATGACCGGCTGACAGCCTCGTGCTGTGCGGCGGGTTGAACAGATAGGAGCCGTCCTGTGGATCTATCAGCGCCACCACGCTGATGCCCTCTTGTGCGGCAACGCCGGTTTCCTGCAAGGTCAGTCCCTCGTAGGTTGAGCCCGGCTCTATCCGTATCTCCTCTATCCGTATGGTCTTGTCTTTGGACCTGAGCATCATATCGAGGAAGGTGACCACGGAGGGCCGTATCATTTCAGAGGCCATTCTGAGCCCTCCTATGTAACTTGGCATAACGACGCTGTCTGCTCCGACCATCCGTATCTTCTGTTCAGATTCCTCTTCGACCGCCTTTGATATCACGCGAAGGACCGGGTTCAGCCTTTTTGCCGTGATCACTACAAAGAGATTTTCTGCGTCGGAGTGGAGGGCGGTGACTAAGCCCCGCGCCCGTTCGATCCCCGCCCTGAGGAGTATGGCATCATGCGAGGCGTCCCCTTCGATGCAGAGAATATTCTCGCGCATCAGGCGCACCGCCTTTTCCGGGTCCCTTTCGATGACCACGAAGTCCTTCCTGGTCTTGACGAGTTCCTCGATGACATAGCGGCCCGTCTGGTCCACTCCGCAGACGATGTAATGCGCCTGAAGCGCCGCGATCTTTTTTTCCATCTTCCTCCTCCTGAGGGCATCGGTGAGTTCGCCTTCGACGACAAAGGCGGTGACGAGGGATATGCCGTAGATCAGAATGCCTGACCCGCAGAGGATCAGGATTATCGTGAATACCCTGCCGGCGTCAGACAGAGGGCGGACCTCCATGAAGCCCACGGACGACAGGGTGATGACGGTCATGTAGAGGGCTTCGAGCAGCGTCCATCCCTCTATGACAACGTAGCCGGCTACTCCGGCTATCAGTATGCCTGAAAGGGCGAAAAGAATGCCGATAAGTCTGCGCTGGAGTTTCATGAAGTGTCCCGCATGGCTTCCGGATAATGATACCTCATCCGCCGCCTGCGCAACAACCGGGAGGCGCGCTACGACGGGGTCAGGCTCTGGTACCCGGTGAGCGACATGATCCTTTCCTCATCTGAGGTGAGGAGGTCTACAAAGGACTTGACCACATAAGGATCGAATTGAGTTCCCGCATTGGCCCTGAGTTCGGTTTTGACCTCATACAATGAGAGGGCC
Source organism: Nitrospirota bacterium (assembly GCA_021814475.1). GTDB lineage: Bacteria > Nitrospirota > Thermodesulfovibrionia > Thermodesulfovibrionales > UBA6898 > PALSA-1316. Next base: position 10,924 of record JAKAIE010000017.1, on the reverse strand, counting down.
TTGCGGTAAGGCCTGTCGCTCATCATGGCATCGAAGGTATCGACGACAGAGAGGATCTTGGATTTCAGCGATATTTCATCTCCCCGGAGGCCGTAGGGATAGCCGGTCCCGTCGTACCGCTCATGATGCTGGATGATCGTCTTTCTGACGCCCTCCAGCGTACCGATGGGGCCGAGAATCTGGTCTCCGATCAGTGGATGCGTCTTGATGATGCCGTACTCCTTGTTCGACAGCCTGCCGTTTTTCTGGAGGATGAAGTTGTCGATCCCGATTTTTCCGATGTCGTGGAGGATCGAGGCATGCTCCAGGAGCTCCAGTTCCTTGAAATCGAGGCCGATGAACCTTCCGAGTTCCACCGAAAGAAGTCTCACCCGCTCGGAATGGCCCCGTGTAAACCGGTCGTTTGCCTCGAGGGCGTTCACCAGGGACTGGATCGTCGAGAAGTAATTGCTCTTGACACTCTCGTAGAGCCATGCATTTTCGAGCGCGACCATCGCCTGGTTCGAGAGGGTAGTCAGCAGTTCCATTTCATCTTCCGTAAAGATGTCGTCCCCGGAGTGGTTTTCGATCATCATCGCCCCGATGACCTGTCCCTTCATCCTCAGCGGGACAGCGACCCGGGACCCTCCGGGGCCGGAATCCGGGCCGTTTGAATCTCCCCCGGACGGTCTGATCACCGGTCTCCCCTGAGAGAACAGTTCGGCGTAATCGGCGCTGATTCCTATCGAAAAATTGCTCAGATGATGTATGCCGAGGCCCCGTTCATACTGCAGTATAAGCTCGGGCTTCCCGTCGTCCTTGAGGTGCATGGTCACCCTTTCCGCCCTGACGAGGTCCGCGGTAGTCTGGATAATAATCTTTATCAGCTCCTCGGTCTCGATGATGGACGAGAGGATGCGGCCTATCTCGTTTATGTTTTTCAGCCGCTCGACGGCCATTTCGAGCTTGATATTCTTGTTTTTGACCTCTTTCGATAAGGATGTTATCGCCTTGTTTGCGGTCTCCAGTTCCTTGATCTTGAACTCCAGCTGGGCATTGAGATCTTCGACCCTGGACTTATGTTCGAGCTCTCCCCTTATCTTGGAGAGTTCACGCTCCTTCGAGACGTTCTTGTGATACAGCTTGTTGATCTCCAGGACCATGGTGTTGAAGGACCTGCCTATGACCCCGAGTTCATCGTTGCCGGAGACGGCGACTGAGGCCTGCCAGTCCCCGTTTTCCACTGCGTGCATCGCATGGAGAAGGTTCCTGAGCGGTGTCATGATGAGACGCGAAAACAGCACAGACAGGATGATCGATACGAGTGCGACGACAACGATGTTCGACCCTATCAGCAACCTTTTGATCGACAGAAACGACGCCACGTTGCGTGAGATATCGTATTTCAGGTGGATGACGCCGATGACCGGATTGGACCTGTCGTGGCAGCCATAGCATTCCGCGCGGTTCGGGATTTCATGGAAGTAGTTGATGGTCGTGGCGGTGCTGAGTGTGGGCTTCTGAAAATTCTCTTTGGATGAGGACTTGATGTACTCGGCTGACCTGCCTCCGATCTCTGCCTTGTTCGTCGACTTCAGGATCGTCCCGTCGGGTGAGAGAATCCGGAGGTTCGGAATCTCCCTGTTCCTGCCGATATTTTCAAGTATCTGCTGTACCTCGGCGGTATTGCCCTTTTTCATGGCGCTCTCTGTGGTTTTTTCGATCAGATCGCAGAGGAACTCGGTATCCTCAAGCTTTGACTGGATCATCTTTGCATGCTGGATCTTGATCAGGGCGATCGTGGTTGCGCCGACCGTCAACAGGATCGTCAGTGCAATTATGGTAATAAGTTTGGTCCTGATTATCACGGTATTATCCATAATAATTATAAGCAATTATTATGCCTGCATTAACCGAACAGCCAGGGCGGTAAACACCTTCCCGGCGGGTGTTTTAGGCGGCACGGCAGTGGTTATTTCACCCAGCATGCTCGAAATGCCCCAGCATCCGGGATCGCAGGGTCATGTCTGACGGCTTTCCTGGCTGCTTTTATTGTACAATATGACCTATGACAAAACCCGTAGTCGTTATTGTAGGAAGGCCGAATGTCGGAAAATCGACCCTGTTTAACCGGATGACGAAGTCGCAGACTGCGATCGTTGACGATTTTCCAGGGGTGACCAGGGACAGGAACTATCGCGATGCCCATCTGGGAGGGAAGACCTTCATGGTCGTCGACACCGGCGGGTTTTACCCGGATCCTCCGGAGGACCTCTTTGTCCAGGCGAAAGAGCAGGCGCTCTTTGCCATCGATGAGGGGGATATAATTATTCATCTTCTCGACGGCAAGGACGGTCTTACGCCGGCGGACATGGAGCTGGCCCGTCTTATCCGTGCGTCGGGCAAGCAGGTGCTTTGGCTGGTGAACAAGGTGGATGCCCCGACAAAAGACAGCAGGTTGTATGACTTCTATCAGATCGGGACCGAAGACCTATGGCCGGTCTCCGCTGCCACCGGATACGGTTACGAGGAGGCGATGGAGCGGCTCGAAGAGATGCTGCCCGTCTACGACGAGGTGGAGTACGACATTCCGAGGATCGCCGTTGTCGGCAGGCCGAACGCCGGAAAGTCGACACTCGTCAATGCGCTGCTCGGTAAAAAAAGGATGCTCGTCAGTCCGGTGCCGGGTACGACCCGTGACGCGATTGACAGCATCTGCAGCTATCACGGCCGAAAATATATGCTGATAGACACCGCGGGGTTGAGGAGAAAGGGGAAGATCGGGTATTCGATAGAGCGCTTCTCGATGGTCCGGGCGGTAAGGAGCATAGAGAGGGCGGATCTGGCCCTGGTGGTGCTTGATGCCTCAGAGGGGATCACCGAGCAGGACCTGAAGATAGCCGGCATTGTGAAGGAGTACGGGAAGGGTGCGATCTTCCTGCTGAACAAGTGGGACACCGTCGAAAACCCTGAAGAAGTTTTCAAGGTGATCGTCCCTGAACTGCAGCGGAAGGCCTGGTTCAGCCAGTACGCCCCCGTGCTTTCGATATCGGGGATGGAGAAAAAAAGGATCACCAAGGTTTTTCCGATCATCGACATGATCGTGGAAGAGAGAAAGAAGCGCATATCCACGGGTGAGCTGAACCGTTTCTTCAGGGAGATCATTTCTCAGATAAGCCTCCCGATGTACAAGGGTAAACCCGTCAAGCTGTATTACATGACCCAGGTGCGCGGCGAGCCGCCTGCCTTCGTCGTCTTTGCAAACTATCCCGACTCGGTGAAGGACTCCCATCTGCGGTATATCGAAAAGGCGCTTCGGGAGTATTTCGGCTTTCATGGCACGCCGATCAGGATCTATGTGCGGGCTCGCAGAAGAGAAAGGAATGATTGAAGTTCCTCAGGCTGGCCGGAAGGAGCGTTGCGGAATTCTTCAGGGACGACGGCCTGATGCTGGCCGGCTCTCTTTCGTATTTCAGCATGATGGCGGTCGTGCCTTTCTGTCTCTTCCTGGTCTCCGTCTTCGGTCAGGTCCTCGGCAGTTCTCCGGGGCTTTACCACTTCTTTCACGACAGGCTCACCAGTCTCTTCCCGGCAGCGACCGATAACATATCGAAGGCGATCGCACGGCTGATCTCGCACAGGGGGTTCGGAGGGATCAGCCTTGTCCTGTACGCTGTCCTTTCGTACCAGCTCTTCGCCTCCATCGAAAAGTCCCTCAACGCGGTATTCAAGATCAGGAAAAGGCGGTCGTTTCTGCACTCCGTCATGGTGTCAGTCGTTGCGGTGACGATGATCCTGCTCGTTGTCGGCATCTCCTTCGCGGCGGCTTCGGTCATCCCGCTCGTCTCCAGGCTGAAGCCGTATCTGCCTGGGATCCAGCCGGGCATACTGGCGGCGTACCTCATCGTCTATGTGGTGCCCTTTCTCATGGTCCTGATGACGCTCACTGCTATCTACCGTGTCTTTCCCCGAAGGCCGATCCCCATAGTACATGCCTTGAAGGGAGCCTGTTTTACGACCATATTTCTGGAGATCGCGAAACACGTCTTCACCTGGTATGTGGTGAGTGTTGCCCCCATGGGAAGGTTGTATGGCTCCCTGACTGCCTTCGTTGTTTTCCTGCTCTGGATGTTCTATTCATCCTGCCTGTTTTTAATCGGCGCCGAGATCGTCTATAATTTAGGCAGGTCGAAAAAAGTGCGGGGTGAAGCATGAGTGAACTGATCGGAAAACAGGTCGAGGTGGGAACGGGCGAGACCGTCTACGTCGGGAAGCTCGTCGAGATGAACGAGACCGAGATATATCTTGAGTCCGAATCGGCCGGGTGGATAGTGATCCCGACGGAAAAGGTTGCCTTTATCAGGGAATGTGAGTGAAGTGCTCTGCTGATTGCGCGGCTGAGTGTCTTCGATGAGCGGCAAAGGGTTACTGCTCCGCATCGCATGTGCATCCACCTTTTTCTTCCTCCTGCTGCAGCTGTACAGCCCTTCGGTCATTCAGGACCATATCGAAGGCAGGACCTATGACCTGAGGCTGAGATTCAGGGAGCTCGTGAAAAAAACTGTTGTGCCCGGAGATGTCGTTGTCGTGGCGATCGACGACAAGAGCATCAGGGAGATCGGCCGTTGGCCGTGGCGCAGGGACGTCATGGCCGGACTCGTCTCGAAGATTGCGGCGGGAGGACCGAAGGCGATCGGCATCGATATCATGTTCACCGAACCGGAAACCTCATCAAACGACCGCGAGCTCGGGGAGGCGATCCTCAATGCCGGCAATGTGGTACTGGCAACGCCTTTTCAGGTGCCTCTGGGGAAGAGTGTCCCGCGGGAAGTCCCTGAACTTCCGGCGTATATGTGGAATTCGGCCTTTGCCGAGGTCAGAAATGCGAAGGGGATAAAGTGGAGGGACTTTGCGGTAAACGCCGACGGTCTCAATCCGCCGGTCGCGGAGATTGCGCGTGGTGCTGTGTTAGGTCACGTCTATAGCCCGGCCGACACGGACGGGGTGCTGCGTTGGGAGTTGCTGTACCTCATGTACGGTGATGACTGCTTCCCGTCTTTTCCCCTCCAGGTGGCACGCGTGGCGATGGGTATCCCGCCGAAGGATCTCATCGTGTACGGAGGGGCCGGGATCGAGTTCGGGAAAGCGTTCATCCCCACGAACCTCAACGGGAAGGTCCTGATCAATTATGCGGGAAGCGAACATACATTCCCCTATATCTGCGCCGCTGACCTGCTCAGGGAAAGGGTGTCGCCCGGCGCAATGAAAGGGAGGATCGTGCTCGTCGGAACGTCCGCCCTGGCAACATACGACCAGAGGGTCACGCCCCTTTCGGCCGATATGCCCGGCGTCGAAAAGAATGCCACTGTCGTCAATAATATTATCAGCAACAACTTTATCAGGCCGAGCCCGGGGGTTGTCGAGGCGATCGTCATTGTCGTAACCGGGCTGATCCTCGGCCTTGTACTTCCGGGGCTCCGGGCTCTGCAGGCCGCGGCGGTGGGGATCGGCTTCATTGCGCTCTATATCTCCGCAACCGTCTATTTTCTGGTATATCAGAACCTCTGGCTCAATCTCGTCTATCCTTCTCTGAACATGATCACCATCTTTACGGTCCAGACCGTGATGCGTTTCGCGCATGAGGAGAGGCAGGCGAAGGAGATACGACGCATGTTCTCCAGCTATGTCTCGCCGAAGATTGTCCGTGAGCTGATCGAGCACCCCGAGAAGGCGAAGCTCGGCGGCATCCGGAAGACGGTGACGATCCTCTTTGCCGACGTGATCGGGTTCACGACCTTTTCGGAAAAGAGACGGCCCGAGGATGTGGTCATGATCCTGAATGAATTTTTCGATGCGATGAGCGACGTCATCTTCCGCTGGGAGGGGACCCTCGACAAGTTCGTCGGCGACGAGATCATGGTCATCTGGGGGGCGCCACTGGACCAGCCGGACCATGCGCAGAGGGCGGTCGGCTGCGCAACCGACATGTCGCGGAGGCTGGACGAGCTGCAGAAGGCGTGGGCAGCGCGGGGGATCGAGGGGCTCGATTGCGGCATCGGGATCAATACGGGCGAGGTGGTTATAGGGAATATCGGGGCGGAGGGCAAGAAGATGGATTACACCGCTATCGGTGACGAGGTGAACCTTGCTGCCCGGGTCGAGAAGCTGACCCGTCAATTCGGAAGGAGAATATTGATCACAGGGAATGCGCATGCGGCGTATGCGGACGGGCAGGGAGGCGGGGGGGAGATCACATTCACGGAACTGGGAGAGGTCACGGTCAAGGGGAAAAACCTGGCGGTGAGGATATATGGGCTTGAATGAATTACCGCCGGCCACATTTTGTAGTACAATAGCACCATGCGCATGCTGATCTGGAGACGATGTGACGGATAACCCGGAGGAATACCGCCAGGTCCTGACGGATTACGATATCCATCTGCTGGCCGAGGGGAGCCATTACCGGAGCTATGAGAAGCTCGGCGCGCATGTTATGGAGGTCGACGGCGTGCATGGCGTCCACTTTGCGGTCTGGGCGCCGAATGCGAAGTCGGTCAGCGTGATCGGCGATTTCAATAAGTGGGATGCGGCTGCGCACCCGATGCATCTGCTGGGGGCATCAGGCATATGGGAGATATTCGTCCCGGGGCTGAAAGAAGGGGAGATATACAAGTTCGACATAGCCTCGCGCTTTCACCGCCATCATGCCGTGAAAGCTGACCCCTACGGCTTCTACTTCGAGCACCGCCCAAAGAGCGCCTCCATCGTGCGGGACATCGACACCTACAGGTGGAACGACGCCGACTGGATGCAAAACCGGCCGGCCCGGAACTGGTTCGAATCCCCTATGTCGATCTATGAAGTGCATCTAGGTTCGTGGATGAGGATGCCGGAGGAGGCCGACCGTTTCCTCACGTACCGGGAACTTGCGGACCGGCTGGTTGAATACGTCCTGCAGATGGGCTACACACATATTGAACTGCTGCCCGTTGCGGAGCATCCACTCGACGCCTCGTGGGGCTATCAGACGATCGGTTATTTTGCCCCCACCAGCAGATTCGGCACGACCGAAGACTTCATGTTTTTTGTCGATACCTGTCATCAAAGCGGGATCGGGGTGATCCTTGACTGGTCGCCTGCCCATTTCCCGAAAGACGGGCACGGCCTAGCCTTTTTCGACGGCACCTGCCTTTATGAACATGCCGATCCGCGACAGGGAGAGCACCGCGACTGGGGTACGCTCATCTTCAATTATGGAAGGAACGAAGTACGGAACTTCCTGATCTCCAATGCGACTTTCTGGCTCGACAAATATCATATTGACGGCCTCCGTGTGGATGCGGTGGCCTCGATGCTCTATCTCGACTATTCCCGGAAAGAAGGGGAATGGATACCGAACAGGTACGGGGGGAGGGAGAACCTCGAGGCGATCGATTTTATCAAAAGGTTCAATGAGATCACGCATCACTACTATCCTGGTGTCCTGACGATCGCTGAGGAATCGACCGCATGGCCCGGGGTCACGAAGCCGGTCTACCTCGGGGGGCTGGGATTCGACCTGAAGTGGAACATGGGCTGGATGAACGACATGCTCGAGTACATATCGCGCAACCCGATCCATCGCAAATATCATCATAATGATCTGACCTTCAGTCTCCTGTATGCCTTCTCCGAAAACTTCGTCCTGGTGCTTTCCCACGACGAGGTGGTGCACGGGAAGCGTTCGATGCTGGACAAGATGCCCGGAGACCTCTGGCAGAAGTTTGCCAACCTGAGGGCGTTCTATGGCTATATGTTCAGCCACCCCGGCAAGAAGCTCCTCTTCATGGGCGGTGAAATGGGTCAATGGAGCGAGTGGCAGTTCGATCACAGCCTGGACTGGAACCTCCTTGAGACTCCGGAGCACAGCAATCTCCAGAAGTATGTCCGGGACCTGAACCGCCTCTCCGCCGGGGAGAGGCCGCTGCACGAGGTGGACTTTCAGCATCAGGGTTTCGAATGGATAGATTTTCATGACACGGACAGGAGCATCATCTCGTACATACGGTATGCGAAGGACCGGCACGATTATATTGTGGTTGTCTGCAACTTTACGCCGGTGCCGCATTCCGGGTACAGGATAGGCGTTCCCGAAAAATGTTATTACCAAGAGATCCTGAACAGCGATTCGGCCTTGTACGGGGGGAGCGATCTCGGGAATGCCGGCGGTGTTCAGGCGGAGCAGGTCCAGCGCCACGGCAGGCCGTGTTCGATCAGCATTGTTGTCCCTCCGCTTGCGGTCCTTTATTTCAAGCCTGTCAGATAATGCCGTCAGCCAGTATTCTCCTTGCGATCCTCCTCTGGAGTTCCCTCGGCGTTGTCGTCCGCCTTGCCGGCGTTACCGAGGTGGTTATCATCTTTTATTCCTCGCTCGTGGCGGCGGTCCTCCAGGCCGTCATCATCACGGCGCTCGGCTGGCGGGCGGTGCTCCCGGAAAAAAGGATCCTGAAATATCCAGCTCTCCTTGGCTGCGTGAGCCTTCTGAACATGTATGCATTCTATGCCGCGTTCAGGCGCACGACCGTGGCAAATTCGGTGCTGGCGCACTATATCGCACCCGTCCTTGTGGCCCTCCTGGCCCCTTTCGTGATCGGAGAGAAGGTGACGCGCACCATCATGTATGCGATCCTGCTCTCCTCAGCAGGACTGCTTGTCATGCTCGGCGGTTTTACCCTCGGAGGCGATGATGCCACGGGCATCATCGCGGGGCTGGTCTCGGGCTGCGCTTACGCAGCACTGATACTCCTGGCACGTGTCTATGCCCCGCAGCTGCATCCCCTGGCGATGTCCTTTATCCCGAATGTGGTAATCACGGTCCTTCTCTTTCCGTTTGTCAGGGAGTTCCCTGTGCATGCACTCTGGAGTTTTGCGCTGATGGGGGTGGTCCACTCTACCGCGGCGCCCCTTTTGTATTATTGGGGGATGAAGTTCGTGACCGCCAACAGGACCGCGGTCCTCGGTTATCTCGAACCGGTCATGGCCGTCATCTTCGGCATGCTTGTCCTTGAGGAGAGACCGGGCGTCCGGACTCTTGCCGGCGGGTCTCTGATCATCCTCTCGGGGTATATGACATTGAGGAACGGCCGGCGGGCGCAGACATGAAGATATGCGAATTGTTCACGAGCGTCCAGGGGGAATCGACCTACGCGGGACTTCCCTGCACCTTCATCAGGCTTGCCGGCTGTAATCTCCGCTGCAGCTACTGCGATACGCGCTACTCGTTCGGCGACGGAAGAGGGATGGATACCGACGAGATTATCTCCTACGTGAAGTCCTCCGGCATTCCCCTTGTCGAAGTTACGGGCGGCGAACCGCTGATGCAGGGAGAGGAGACCAGACAGCTGGTAAAGAGGCTCCTGGATGGCGGATACACCGTGCTGGTCGAGACGAACGGTTCGTACGGCATACAGGACCTTGACAGGAGGGCGGTGGTCATCCTGGATATCAAGACGCCCGGAAGCGGAGTGACCGGGTGTGCCTGCGGCAGCGGAGAATGGCTGGTAAATGATCCGTCGAACTTCTCCCTGCTGAAGAAGACCGACGAGGTGAAGTTCGTCATAGCCGACCGGCGTGATTATGAATGGGCAAGACAGACGGTGCAGACATATGATCTTGCCGGGAAGTGTACGGTCCTTTTTTCACCCGTGCCCGGGATGATCGAACCCCGGGATCTCGTGGCGTGGATACTCGAAGACAGACTTCCGGTGAGGCTGAACCTCCAGATCCATAAGTACATCTTCGGACCGGAGCAGCGGGGAGTTTAGCCGGCGCGTTTCAGATAATTGCGGAACTCCTGCTCAAAATGCGCGCTGAGGATGCCGTTGCCGAGGGCGGACTGAATGTCGCAGATTTGCCAGAAGCTCACCTGGTCGATCTCGTCCCTGTTGATATCCATCGCCCCCTCATGGGTGCAGCGGAATGTGCTGACGAGTTCGGACTCCCTGCGGTTTGTGAAGAGGTACTCATACAGGAATTCCAGTGCGGGCCCCGATATCCCCAGTTCCTCCCTCATCTCGCGCGCCGCGGCCGCGAGCGGCTTCTCTCCCGGACTGATATGCCCGCCGACAGAGGTGTCCCATCTGCCCGGCGCCACGTCCTTGTTCATCGAACGCCTCTGGAGAAGCAGCCTGCCTGCGTTATCGAAGATCAGGACATGGACCACTCGGTGAAGCAGCGCCGGGTTGGCGTGAACAGCGGCCCTTGTCGCCTGACCTATGACCTTCCCGTCCCTGTCGACGATCTCGAGTATCTCTTCCTCTTCGTTCTGCATCCTTATGCCCCCGATTGTTTAGGAAGTCACGGACTCCCATTATAGGGTATAATAACAGCAATTTGTCAAAAGGAGCTGAGGGTGAAGATTGCGATCACAGGGCTGGAGAACTCCGGAAAGACGACGGATTTCAATGCACTGACCGGACTGAATGTCGGGACGACGGTATATCCCACGGTCGCCGCCGAGCGGCGCAGCGGGGGATGCGGACCAGAAGCGGAAGGAGATGGGGATATCATCAACTTCAGATTTAATGTATGATGTAAAACATGAGACAGATGCCGAATCGCCCCGCGAGTTCCCGGGGAGTTTGAAAGCAGCCGCGTGCCATGGAAGAGATAAGGGAACTGATCCGGGTCTACGGGCTCGAAGAAGATATTGAGCATATCATCATTCCCCTTAGGGGAAAGGATGGCAGTAGGCAGCGCTGTTTCCTGCTGAAGAGAAAACATTTCAGGATAGTGTATCCGGACGGCCATATGGCGGAATTTCCGCTGGGAGAGATAATCGAGGCGATCGTGCAGTACCCCGACCTCCCGCTGGGAGAATCGTTGTCGTATGTGCATGTCGAGCCGGATGAGGAGAACGGGACAATGCATCACGAAGAGAAAGAAGGGGATACGGAGTAATGAAGAA
>JAKAIE010000016.1 GCA_021814475.1 Nitrospirota bacterium | reverse complement strand
CTTGATTTCCTGCCAATAGAAATGCACGGACCATGCCAGCGATAACACATTGATATTAAACGATATTGTCCTGGGGCACCCCTGCATCCCTGCAAATCCTTTTGCAATTATGCGAAAAATAGGTGGTCTATGAGGTGATAGCGTGGCCATTCGTGAAATGGCCACGCAGATATATGCGGTTGGTGGTTAATAGACCGGCCTGGTTGGGCGGAATGAATTTGGGACTGTCTGCGCGGAGCGAGTTTCCAAAATTCAGGGAGCCGTCCTATGGAAAAGAGACGCGCGGGCCATTTAACATAAAAGACAGGAATATTTTTATCCGGTCCATGCTAAAATAACTGCGGGAAATTAGAAGAAAAATGGTCGGGGCGAGAGGATTTGAACCTCCGACTTCACGGTCCCGAACCGTGCGCGCTACCAAACTGCGCTACGCCCCGTATCGGACATAATAAGAATCTTGGCCTCAGAAAGTCAAGCAAACACAGCTGACTTCACGGAAAAGCCAGAGGGAAAGACATGGAACCCTATAAAACAATACGAATTACGAAGGTGCGGGCAGGGGCGATCGAGGAGGCCGAGGACCTTATAGCGATCGAAAAGAAGGTTAGGATCTCGGTAAACGGGCAGAACGTCCTGAACCTCTACTGCTCTCCCGTGATGATCAGGGAATTTATTGTCGGCATAATCTTCAACGAAGGCCTGATCAGCGGGGAATGGTGCGCAGACAGGATAAGTATCGTTCACGGAGATGAGATCCAGGTCGATATCCCCTCCGCAGGGACGGTCAATACCGCAATCGAAAGGACAGTCACCTCCGGCTGCGCGGGTGGCATAAGCCTGATGAAGGGGATGCCTGAAAAGATCGGCGATGACGGCACCCGGTTCAGCCTCGAAGCTATCCGCGAGCTTTTCAGGGAATTTCAGAAAAAGTCGGATGTCTACCGCGTCACCGGCGGCGTCCACAGCGCGGCTTTGACTGACGGCAAAACGATCCTGGCCTTTACAGAGGATATCGGACGCCACAATGCGGTCGATAAGGTGATTGGGTTTTCTATACTCGAGGCGATCGAATTCACCGGGAAGATGATGCTCGCAAGCGGAAGGCTTTCGTCGGAGATCGCTCTGAAATGTTCACGATGCGGTATTCCGGTTCTTGTCAGCAGGGCGGCTCCGACCAGTCTGGCGGTCGAGATCGCAGAAAAGACCGGGCTGACGATGATCGGGTTTGTGAGGGGAGACAGAATGAACATCTATACTGGGAAGCAGCGTCTTTCGGACTAGGGCGGGTTCAGCAGATACGTATCCCGAAAATATTATACTATCGCGATACAGGTTGCTCGCCCCAACAACATTGTTTACAGGTCCAGGATCTTTTTCCTGAGGATCGAGATCTCGAAGCTGTACGAGGCAAGTGACAGGATTTTGTTCACATACCCCAGATTGGCATCGAGGACCGACCTGTTGCCGTTGTCGATGTAGAGCAGCCCAATGACCTTGTCACGGATCATAAGAGGTGCCGCATAGCAGTCCTGAGGCGTGCCGTTTAAGGCCTCGACAAGGGCTGCATTCCCCGGGATGCGCAGGAGCGGACCGCGATAATAGGACTTGCGCGAGAGGACATCTCCGAAGAGAGACCCGGAATGAAGCTCAAACGACTGATTTTCGACGTTCAGTCCACGCGACTTCCACCCGACAAGGCCATTGCCTTTCACCACGAACAGGGCAACACGGGTGTAGAGCTTCCCCGCCGTATGCAGGAGCAGGCCGATAACCTCATCCCTCGTCTTTGCCGACGCAAACTCCTCCTTCAGTTTCAGCAGTTCCTGCTGCGCTGTCTCCTTCGGAGCCTCCTCCTCGTCGAGCTTGTTTCCTGTGCTGATATAACGGAGATTGCGCTCAATGCCGTAGTATTTTTCCAGTGCGTAGAGCATCCTCATCTCGGTGACGATATGGGGAATGATATCAAACCCGGTGATAAAACGCAGTTCGTCAATGCGCTGGGGCGGGTAGGGATCGGACATGGCGACATGCAGCCGCTTGCGGTCCTTTCTGAACGGAATGAGCCTGAACTTTTCCGCAACCTCGCGGCTGATACTGCCGAGGACCTCTGCCTCGATTGAGGAAAGCAACGACGGCTTCACGCCCGGAACATTGAAGAATTTACTGAGGAAGCCCGCGAGCTCCTGCTCTTTTATATACCCGAGTTCGACAATGTTCGACCCTATCCGCCCGCCGAACATGACCTGTCTGTCAAGAGCGGCCCTCAGCTGGTCATTTTTAATCAGCCCGTCCTTCACCAGGGCTTCGCCGAGTTTCATCTTCATTGGCGCGAGATCCCGTACTTGTGAAGCCGGTGCCTGAAAGACCTGAATGAGAGTCCAAGTATTTTTGCCGCATCCGTCTTCACGCCCCGCGTCTTCTCCAGCGCCTTCAGAAGATAGCCCTTCTCGATTTTTTCGAGGATCTTTTCGAGGTCGACCTCCCCGCTATCGAGCTCCGGGAGACAGGCTGTTTCGTCACGAGTGCGGATGATATCAGCAGGAAGGTCTTCCGGCATCAGGATGTCCCTGTCACAGAGGAGCACCATCCTCTCTATGGCATTCTCGAGCTCCCGCACATTGCCCTTCCAGTGATTATTGATCATCAGGTTCATCGCGTCAGGGGAAACCCTGATCGCATTTTTCGAGTATTTTGCCAGAAAGTGCTCGATCAGCAGGGGGATATCCTCTTTTCTTTCCCTGAGGGGAGGGATAACAACAGGCACAACATTCAGGCGGTAGTAGAGGTCCTCCCTGAATTGCCCCGTGGAGACCGCCTCACTTATGTTCCTGTTAGTTGCGGAAATGACCCTGACGTCCACTGTGAGGTCCGAAGTCCCGCCCACGCGCCTGAAAGTCCCGTTTTCGAGAACCCGGAGGAGCTTCGACTGAAGAGAAGTCGGCATTTCCCCGATCTCATCCAGAAAGATTGTCCCTCCGTTTGCTATCTCAAAGAGGCCGGCCTTGCTCTGATAAGCTCCGGTGAAGGCTCCCTTGACGTGGCCGAACATCTCTGACTCAAGGAGGCCTTCGGGAAAGGTCGCACAGTTGATCGTGACAAAACTCTTGTCCTTCCTGGGACTGAGATTATGCAGGGCAGCGGCCACGAGCTCTTTTCCTGTGCCGCTTTCACCGGTTATCAGGACAGTTGAACTGCTGTTGGCCACCTTGGGAATAAGTTTGAAGAGCTCCTGCATCCTGAGGCTTTTCCCGATAATGTTTTCGAGCCTGTAGGAAGACTGGAATTTTTCGCGGAGCAGCGAGAGCTCTTCCCGCAGCCTCTTCTTTTCGAGGGCCTTCTTGACGATGAGCCGGATTTCGTCGATCTTGAACGGCTTATTGACGTAATCATACGCGCCTATCTTCATCGCCTCAATAGCGGATTCCGTCGTGCCGAAGGCGGTAACCATGATAACGACAGTGTCGGGGGAAAAATTCTTTACCTGCCGAAGGACCTCGAATCCATCAGCCCCGGGCATCTTGATGTCAGTGATGATAAGGTCAAAGGGATTGCTTCTTACCTGCTCAATCCCCTCCAGTCCGTCGGATGCCGTAATCACCTCATACTCCTCTTCCTCAAGGAGTATTTTCAGGACCTCACGCATGCTGCGCTCGTCTTCGATAACGAGTATTTTGCCCTTAGAGCTCTCCATACGGCCTTTGTAGTATAATCGTAACTGTTGTTATTATGCCAGGCACACTGCTGACCGTAATGGTACCCTGATGTTCCTCTATGATCCTGTATGCGATAGAAAGACCGAGCCCCGTCCCGGCATCCTTGGTGGTAAAAAAGGGGAAGAAGATACGGTCAATATCGGCCGGGAGGATACCGCTGCCGGTATCCTCAAAGGTGATTGTGACTGTGTCCGCGTCTCCACGGGTCCGCACGGTAAGTGTACCGCCATCCTCCATCGCCTCGACAGCGTTCAACCCCAGGTTCCAGAACACCTGCCGGATCTTCTGCTGATCAACGTTCACGAGAAGCTGTCCTCTAAAATCTTTTTCAATCACAATATCTCCCCTGTCCTGTCCTATGTTTCTGAGCAGGGCGAGTGTCTCGTCAAGGATCAGATGAAGATCGACCCTCTGCCTTTTGATCTGTTTAAGCTTTGAATACGTCAGAAAATCGGTAATAATATTGTCGAGACGATCCATCTCATGCAGGACGATATCCATAAGTTTCTCCCTGTGCTTCTCCGGGATCTTCGCATCACGGAGCATCTCGATAGAGCCCTTCATCGAGGCGATGGGATTGCGGATCTCGTGGGCGATATTCGACGACAGCTCGCCGATTGTGGCCCATTTTTCCTTCTGCTGGATTTCAGCTTCCAGTTTCTTCAACTGTGTGAGATCCTGAAAGACACCAATGTAGCCCGTCACATTACCGCCTGTGTCCTTGATCGCAGAGATCGTAATTCCGATGATTTTCTTGTTCCCTGGGCCGTCCGGTATCACTCCCTCCCTCCGCCCCTCGCTCAACGGAAAAGCCAGAAACGGGAGCGCCGCTTCTATCCCGGAGCCAATGAGATCCACGGACCCGATTCCCGATATTTTTTCAGCGGCCCGGTTAAATATCTGCACCCTGCCGGACGTATCCGTCGTGAAGAGCCCGCTCGGAAGGCTCTCTATCACCTTCATATTGAACAGCTCCAGGTCCTTAAGCTGCGTATCCTGCTCTTCGAGCCGCTGTTCGGTTTTTGCAAGCCGGTGCGACAGGTAGCCCCCGAGATAGGCGGTCACATAGAACGACAGGATATGGACAAAGATGTTATAGAAAAATACCTTTTCGGAGACCTGCGCCCCCGAGCCGAACGGCAACAACTGGTTGAGCTGGAGAGCGAGCATTGCTCCATAGAGGAGTGTGCTCAGGCTTGCGATGAGATAGCCGGCCCTTTTGCCGAGGACGATACTGGAGGAAAGGACCGTCAAAATCAGCATAAAGGAAAAGAAGCTTCCGATCCCGCCGGTAATATAGATGAGCACCATTTCGGCCAACACATCGAGCACCAGTTGCGTATAGGCAAAGAGCGCGTCGTTTCGAACCCTGGCAGCCATCAGGGAGTAGATAATGGTCAGTACATACAAGCTGGCGATAAGGGAGGATATGGCACGGGGATACGAGTAGAAATCCTCGATCCTGAAGAGAAACGCGGATCCCAGGAGAAGAGAGACGACCAGGGCCCTGAAAAAGATCAGGGCCCTGATCCTGGACTTCATGGCATACGCTGCCATCAGCCGCTATTTTATAAGGGTAATGAGCTTAAAGATCGGCAGATACATGGCAACAACGATAAAACCGACCGAGCCGCCGAGAAAGACCATCAGCATCGGTTCCATCATCGACGTCAGATTGGCAACCGCGTTGTCGACTTCGTCGTCATAGAAATCGGCGATCTTACTGAGCATCGTATCGAGCGCCCCCGTCGATTCACCGACAGCGATCATATGGGTCACCATGGGGGGGAAAACCTTGGATTTCATGAGGGGTTCGGCAAGCGTCTTCCCCTCGGAGACCGCCTGCCTGACATCCATGACCGCATATTCGATCACCTTATTGCCAGCCGTCTTTGCCGTAATCTCGAGGCCGTCGAGTATCGGAACGCCACTGCTGATAAGGGTGCTGAGCGTCCGGGTAAACTTAGCCACCGCTACCTTGCGCAGGATCATCCCGAAGATCGGCAGCCTCAGGAATATTCTATCCGTTATTGCCCTCCCCTTTTCATGCTTCCTGATCTGGCCGAACGCTACAATAGCGGCTACCAAGCCTATTGCGGTAAGGAGTCCGCCCATTCCCGCAATAAAATGACTGGCGTCAATAACTATCTGTGTCGGCGCCGGGAGCTTACCCCCCATGGACTGGAACATCTTCGAAAAAGTCGGAACAACAAAGATCATAATAACGGCGATAACCCCCGCTGCTATCGTGGTGACGACGATAGGGTAAGTCATCGCTCCCTTCACCTTTTTCTTGAGCTTCATCGCCTTTTCCATATATGCGGCAAGCCTGTTAAGGATGGTATCGAGAATACCTCCCGATTCGCCTGCCGCAACCATATTCGCATAAAGATCTGTAAAGACCTTGGGGTGTTTTCTCAGGGCATCAGCATATGTTGAACCTGATTCGACATCGCTCTTGATCGCCACCAGGGTCTTGGCAAGGGTCTTGTTCTCGACCTGCGTCGAGAGGATCTCAAGTGCCTGGACCAGGGGAAGCCCGGCATCAATCATGGTCGCAAACTGCCGGGTGAAGATGACGATATCCTTGTCATCGACTCCGCCGCCGAAACTCGGCAGGGACAGCGGCTTCTTCTGTTTCTCCTTGACGATCGTCGGAACGATATTCTTTTTCCGTAGTTGGGAGATGGCCTCTTCCTTCGAATTCGCACTCAGCTCGCCAGATTCGATCGTTCCCCTGCTGGTTTTACCGGACCATTCAAAAAGCGTTGCCATCTGCGTTACCTCCCGCGACCGGCAGGCGCGCCGGACATTCTTTGAAGCATGGTCGTCATCTCATCAGGTATGGACGATCTGTTCAGGGCGTCCTCATAGGATATAAGGCCCCTTGAATATAATTCCGCCAGGGACTGATTCATCGTCTGCATGCCGAACTTGGACTGACCCGTCTGCATCGAGGAATAGATCTGATGTATCTTGTCCTCCCTGATGAGGTTCCTGATCGCAGGGTTCGGGACCATGAGTTCGATGGCAAGACACCGCCCCTTGCCGCTCTTTTTAGGGATCAGTTGCTGGGAGAGGATCGCCTCAAGGACAAAAGAGAGCTGGACCCGTATCTGTTCCTGCTGATGAGGGGGAAAAACGTCTATTATTCTGTTAATAGTCTGGACCGACGAATTTGTATGAAGCGTGGCAAGTGTCAAATGACCTGTTTCAGCCACGGTGAGGGCGGCCTCTATGGTTTCAAGATCGCGCATTTCGCCGATCAGCACCACGTCAGGGTCCTGCCGGAGGACATACCTGAGCGCCATTTTGAATGAGGAGGTGTCGGCGTTCACCTCGCGCTGGTTGATAAGACAGTTCTTGTGGCCGTGGAGATATTCTATCGGGTCCTCTATGGTGATGATGTGGTCATGCCGCTCGGAATTGATCCTATCGACCATGGCGGCCAGGGTTGTCGATTTACCGCTGCCCGTGGCCCCGGTGACAAGGATAAGGCCGCTCGGCTTCTTGACGAGATCATTGACGATCTCCGGCAGGCCGAGGTCCTGAAATGTCTTGATCTCGAAGGGTATAGTCCTGAATGCCCCTGCCACTGCGCCGCGCTGCATGAAAATGTTCCCTCTGAACCTGCTCAGCCCCTTCACGCCAAAGGAGAGATCCAGTTCGTTGTTTTCCTCAAATTTATGTTTCTGCGCATCCGTCAGGATGCTGTAACAGAGGGCCTTGGTATCAGGAGGATTGAGGCTTGGTGCGTCTATAGGTATGAGTTTGCCGTCAACCCTGAGCCGCGGGGGGCTTCCTGTGGTGATGTGGAGGTCCGACGCCCCCTTTTCGATCATGATTTTCAGCAGGTCATAAATACTTCCCATCAGTTTCTCCTTTAATCCCCAAAGGTGACACGGAGGATTTCTTCTATCGTGGTAACGCCCTCTGCAACCTTGGCAACGCCGCTCATCCGCAGGGTCTTCATCCCGAGACGAATAGCTGCTTTTTTTATTTCGGACGTAGAAGCTCCCTCAAGGATCAGTTCCTTGAGTTCGTCCTTGATAAGCATGACTTCATACAGTGCCACCCTGCCCTTGTAACCGGTCCCGTTACACGCCGGGCATCCCTTGCCCTTATAACAAACAACCGTCTTCGCCTCCTCTTCGGAAAAGCCGACCCGCGTCAGTGCGGACAGAGGGAACTTCTCCTCCTCCTTGCATTTCTGGCATATACGTCGTGCAAGCCTCTGCGCAAGGATCAGGATGACAGAGGAGGAGACCAGAAAGGGCTCTATCCCCATGTTCAACAGCCTGCTGATCGTGCCCGGCGCGTCGTTCGTATGAAGTGTGCTCAGCACGAGATGTCCGGTCAGCGCGGCCTTGACCCCGATCTCGGCGGTCTCGAAGTCACGAATCTCCCCGACCATGATGATGTCAGGGTCCTGCCTAAGGAATGACCTCAGGGCGGAGGCAAAAGTAAGCCCTATCTCCTCTTTGACCTGGACCTGGTTGATGCCCATAAAGTTGAATTCAACGGGATCTTCCGCGGTCATAATGTTGGTATCAGGTTTATTCAGGTGGTTCAGGGCGGAATAGAGGGTGGTTGTCTTGCCGCTTCCGGTGGGTCCTGTAACGAGAATCATCCCGTAGGGCTTGTTCAGGGCCTCCATGAAGTCGTCAAGCGCAGCCTGTTCGAACCCCAGTTTCGTCAGATCTACCTGAAGGTTTGCCTTGTCCAATAGACGTAGCACGGTCTTCTCGCCGAACAGGCAGGGCAGAACCGAGACACGGAAGTCTATATCCCTCTTCTTGCCAAGTTTCAGCTTTATTCTGCCGTCCTGGGGAAGCCTGCGTTCGGCAATATCCAGTTTCGACATGATCTTCACTCTGGAGGTGAGGGCGGCCTTTATCTTCGTCGGCAGGTTCATAACCGTATACATAACTCCGTCCACGCGGTACCTGACCCTTAGTGACTGCTCATAGGGCTCGATATGAATATCGCTCGCTCCCGTCTTGATCGCGTTCACAAAGATACCATTGACAAGCTTGACGATCGGGGCCTCGACCTCTCTGACGAGTTCCGAGTCTTCCTTCTCCTCAAGCACATCGACATTGTCAAGGGCGCTCCCGACGATCTTGTCAAAGTCGTCGACATTGACACTCGGTCCCTCGTCGAATGAGCCGGCATCAAAATTGCCGCCTGTCATATCCTCGTCAGACAGGGTATAGTCCTTTGCCTGAATTGCCATCGACTGTGCTGAAGGCGCAGCAGCCGTCGATCCGGCAGGCGTCAGCATGCTGTCGCCGCGGCCGAGATAATACCCGCTGATAGCGCCGATAATCGCCGATTCACTCGATACCACGACCTCGACGTTATAGCCGGTCATGAACTTCACGTCGTCTATCGCAAAGACATTCGACGGATCTGCCATAGCCACGGTCAGGGTCGCACCGACCCGCGCGATCGGCATTATGAGGTATTTTTTCGCCATATCGGCGGGGATCAGCTTGAGAACGGACGGGTCGATCTTATAATCAGAAAGGTTTATAGAGGGGACACCGTATTGTTTGCTGAGGAAGGCGACTAGTTTTTCTTCGGTCAGGAACCCGAGTTTGACAAGATTTGTCCCAAGCCTGCCCCCTTCTTTTCTCTGGGTGTTTAAAGCCTGCTTGAGTTGTTCTTCCGAGATAATGCTGGAGGCAATCAGTAATTGCCCTAGTTTAACCGCCATAGGAATAAAATATATGAAATTGCTGGCATTGTCAATAAATCGCTTCCTTGGGAAACAAAGACCTTTCATAGAAATTACAACGGCTTTTGTATTATTATCAAGAAATCCCTTGAAGATTGGGATAAACGATTGGCCAGAATCCTTGCTTATGCTGAAGACCGAAAAGAAAATACCATCCGCGCAGGACCTGGACAGGGCAGAGCGGCTCAGGGAAGTAATCGGGGCGCTCATTGAGGTCAACAAGGTCGTCCCGGCAATCGTAGAGGGCAAAAGGGACGCAGGCGCCCTTAAAAAACTCGGCCTGACCGGCGATATCATCACCCTGCACCGGGGATTGAGCCTCTATGATTTCTGTGAAGAGGTAGCAGAAAACTTTCCAAAGGTGATCCTCCTGACCGATTGGGACGAAAAAGGAGAGATGCTCCATCATTCGCTCTCGGACCACCTGAAGGGCCATTTCGAGGATTATACCGTTTTCAGGGGGATGCTGAAGATTCTCTGCCAAAAGGATATCAGGGACATCGAAGGTATTCCCAAACTGCTCGGAAGGCTGGAGGGACCATGGATCGGGGACCTGAATGAATATAATCGGTAAACAGGGGGAGGCAGCAGCCCTCGCATTTCTCCGGAAGTCGGGATATCACATCATCGCCACAAACTACAAAACGTGCTTCGGCGAGGTCGACATTATCGCGAAGGAAAAGAACGTCACTATATTTGTGGAGGTTAAATCCCGTTCCGGTTCGGCATTTGGCCACCCCTTCGAAGCAGTCACTCCCAAAAAACAGGAGAAGATACGGAAGGTCGCTCTATTTTACATGAAGCAGAAGAAAGTGGAGATCCCGGTCCGATTCGATGTCCTGAGCATAAACATCGCCGGGGGAGAAGAGAAGATAGAGCATATCAGGGATGCCTTCTGACCTGTGTTGCTCTATCGGGCATGAAGTCGCAGAGATCCCCGTATTGCCATGCGGGGGATTATTTATGCAGATTGTATATGCATCGTGATCTGGTGTAATATGACTTATAGACAGCTGTCCTTATAAGGGGTCCTTATGAAATTTCGCTATGCGTGCGCCACTGCTCTGGTGGTATTGTTGTTCACGGCCGGCTGCCGGGAAACGCCGACCGAAGGTACGGTCAGGGACGCCATGACCCGCTATCTTGCGGCGAGACATCTGTCAATCCGTTTTCTTGAAATGGGTGAGATTAGCGGCGGATCGATGAACACTCAGGCGTATATGGGAAATCCGGCATATACCATCGTGATCAAATCCATAACCCTTGAGGCCACGCAGGATATCTTTGTGCCTGCGCCGATGAAAAAGGGTCAGAGCGCTACTTACTCCAATGTCAGGATTAAGGTCAGGGAAAAAGGTAATCAGCAGGACAATTGGGAGGTATCGGTCATCTCCGGGATGCCGACATTGTGAACAAGAAATGCCGAATATTGTTATCGGCCAAACGGATGTGTTATTTTATAAGCGATTTGGGGCTGTAGCTCAGTTGGGAGAGCGGTCGAATCGACAGGTCGCGGTTCGATAGATGCCACGCAGTAGACAATGACCTAAGTAATAACAAGATGGGGCTGTAGCTCAGTTGGGAGAGCGGTCGAATCGACAGGTCGCGGTTCGATAGATGCCACGCAGTAGACAATGACCTAAGTAATAACAAGATGGGGCTGTAGCTCAGTTGGGAGAGCGCTTGAATGGCATTCAAGAGGTCGTCGGTTCGATCCCGATCAGCTCCACCATATTTTCCCCTCCGTGACAAACGCGAAATTTACTGTCTATGTGCTCAGGAGCGAGATTTGGGGATCTTCGTACGTCGGGCATACGTCCGATATCACAAAGAGACTGATAGAGCACAATAGCGGTAAAAGCATTTCAACCAGAAGCAAGAAACCATGGCGGCTTGTCTATCAGGAAGAATTTCAGAGTCGCGCCGAGGCAATGGCACGCGAGAAATACTTCAAGTCGCAAGCAGGTAGAATCCACTTGAAATCGATGGGGTTACTCTAAAAAAGAGAGCGGTCGAGTCGACAGGTCGTTTCTGAAATATTAGCCGAGATCCGCCCCACCATTCTTCTGGAACAGATCCCTACAGAAGACCAATTTTGAGGTAGGCATCCATGACCACTTTGACTAATATGACCAAGCTGGCCATAATAGTACTAGCGGAGGTAAAGCCATGAAAGCATTGAGTCTTGCAGATGCGAAAGCCCGTTTTTCAGAGGTCGTGACGAATGCCGAGCACAGGCACGAGCGAGTGCTTATCGAAAAGCGATCCAAGCCTGTGGCCGTCGTAATAGGATACGACGATTACAAGAAGCTAGAGGCGATGGAAGACCTTTACGAGTCGAAGCTCCTTGAGCATTCGCTTAAGACCGGTAAAACGCTCACTCTCGATGAAGTCGCAAAGAGGCTGAAGGTTGAGCTATAGGCTTGAGTTCTCGGAGGAAGCCCTTTCGAAGCTCGAAATACTCGGGCAGTCCGACTCAAAGCTGCTCCGGCAGCTCTTCATAAAAATCCTTTCCCTGAGGAGAACTCCGTTTCCGCAGGACTCGAAGAAGCTGGTGAATTTTAATTATCGGGGCCTCGCAGGGTACAGGACGGATCAGGGGGAATATCGCATTGTGTATGCAGTCGACGAAGGCGGCAAGAGGGTGCTCATCGGGGCGATCTTGAACAGGAATGAAGATTACAGGGAGCTGAAGCGGATCAAATGAGAGAAAATCGGGAAACAGGATCAGGCCTCGTTGGATCGCGCTGAAGAGGTGTTTACGGCGCCAAAAAGAACCCACCCCGACGAAAATTCCTTAACGGTCTGGTACTGTCGGCCTCGGTAAATTTTAGAAACTTGCCCCGCAGGGAACTCTTATTTCTGGATTCGTGGCGTCGGACAGTCTAAATTTTTTCACCCTCGCCCTCTGTTCCATCCCTGGAGTTTTCGAGGGGAAGGCACTTATAAACCCCGGCGGGTTGCCACGGAGCCGGGCTACAGATTTCGCTGGGAAGAATAATGGGGTTGATGTTACCATTATCGGTATATGAGGGCGGGAAGGATGTTGATAGCATCGGGATCAGGAATGAGCACAAGGAACAGAGTTTAGGGGGGTTGAAAGAGAGGCAGGAAGTAAGGCTGGCCCCTTTCTTATTCTAGAGGAAACATATTGGACAAGATCAACAAGAAAGAACTCAGTGAAACAGATATCTGCGATCTGTTCATCACTCCTGCCATTAAGAATGCCGGATGGGATCCTATCAAGCAAATTAGACGCGAAGTAACGCTGACGCCCGGACCTGTCGTGGTAAGGGGCGAGATGTCGTCCCGAAACAAGAAAAAAAAGAAATTCGCTGACTACGTGCTTCATAAAGAACCCGGAGTGCCTGTCGCCGTGGTCGAAGCGAAAGACAATAACTACACAGTCAGCCAGGGGCTACAACAGGCGCTAGGATATGCGGAAATACTTCAAGTCCCAAGCGCGTTCAGCTCGAACGGTAACGCCTTTGCTTCTCATAATAAAGTCCCCAGGAGTGGCGAAAACATTGAAACGCAATTTCCCCTCGACTCTTTCCCTTCACCTCAAGAGCTATGGCAACGATTTAAGACCTTCCGAGGCATTGAAGATAAAGAAGAAGGCCTCGTACTTGAGCCTTATCACGTGGATAGCTCGGGCAAAGAGCCCCGCTATTACCAGGTCGATGCAATCAATCTGGTTGTTGAAGCAGTAGCCAAAGGGCAAAAACGTGTGCTTCTTGTCATGGCAACAGGCACAGGGAAAACCTACACAACATTTCAGATCATCTGGCGACTCTGGAAGGCAAAAATTGTCAAGAGAATCCTTTTTCTGGTTGATCGGAATATTCTTGCCGATCAGACACTTGTGAATGATTTCAAACCCTTCGGTTCGGTGATGGCGAAAGTGAAGAACCGAAAGATCGATCCGGCATATGAAATTCACCTCGCACTTTATCAGGCCATAACAGGCCCGGACGAAGCTGACAAGATCTTCAAGAGTGTTTCACCAGACTTTTTTGATTTGATAGTCATTGACGAGTGTCACAGAGGAAGCGCTGCAGACGATGCGGCCTGGAAAGAGATCCTATTGTACTTTTCGAGAGCCATTCAGATCGGCATGACTGCGACACCGAAGGAGACAAAATACGTTTCGAACATCACCTATTTTGGAAAGCCGGTTTATACATACAGCCTCAAGCAAGGGATAGAGGATGGCTTTCTTGCGCCTTATAAAGTCGTGCGCATCGACATCGACAAAGACATCCAGGGCTGGACCCCGCCTCCTGGCATGAAAGACGATCTCGGGCAGGAAATCGAGGGACGAACCTATAACCAGAAAGATATGGATCGCATACTCGTTCTTAACCAGCGCACCAAATTGGTTGCAAAACGTGTTATGAAACTGCTCAATGCTACCGACCCGTTCGCCAAAACCATAATCTTCTGTGAAGACATTGATCATGCAGAGAGGATGCGATCTGCAATTGTGAATGCAGCTGGACAGATTGCCATTGATACCCCCAAATACGTCATGCGTATAACAGGCGACAGCGTCGAAGGCAAGGCAGAACTCGATAATTTTATTGATCCGGAAAGCAAGTTCCCTGTCATTGCTACGACATCTGATCTGTTAACAACCGGTGTCGATGCAAAGACCTGCAAGCTTATTGTCCTGGACAAGACCATAACGTCAATGACTGTGTTCAAGCAGATAATCGGTCGGGGCACACGCATCGACGAAGAGTTCAATAAATATTTC
This sequence comes from Nitrospirota bacterium, assembly GCA_021814475.1. Taxonomy (GTDB): domain Bacteria; phylum Nitrospirota; class Thermodesulfovibrionia; order Thermodesulfovibrionales; family UBA6898; genus PALSA-1316. Next base: position 30,172 of record JAKAIE010000016.1, on the reverse strand, counting down.
TTTACGATTATGGATTTCAAAAAGGCTACCGAACTTTTCAGAGACCCTGATTTTGATGGGGAGCCCGTTGTTATCTACGAACCAGGAGATGACGACGATCCCGTTCCTCCCGACCCTGACGAGCCTAATGGTGATGACGAAGGCGGTGACGGCGAACCACAGTATAAGATCGTCGTGAGCGGAGTGCCGGTGCAGATTGTTGCCGAGCGGGTCGAATATTATGGGCCTGACGGCAACCTGATTACTGAGTCCTATCGCGACTTCTCGCGCAAGCAGATCAATGCCGAATTCGCGTCTCTTGATGAATTCCTCAAGAGATGGAACACCACCGCGAAGAAACAGGCGATTATTGAATTATTGGAGGAGCACGGCATAATACTGGACAATCTCGCCCAGGAAGTCGGCAAGGACTATGGCGACTTCGATCTCATCTGCCATATCGCCTGGGACCAGCGGCCGCTCACTCGGAAAGAGCGGGCCACTAATGTCAAAATACGTAACTACTTCACTAAATATGGAGAACAGGCCAGGGCCGTCCTGACCGCGCTGCTCGACAAATATGCCGATGAAGGCATAGGCACACTTGAGAGTGCGAAAGTCTTGCGCCTGGACCCATTCAAGTCCATCGGCACACCTGTGGAAATCATTAACAAAATCTTTGGTGGTAAAGATAAATATGAAAATGCCATTCAGGAACTGGAGCAGGAATTGTTTAAGCAGGAGAAGTCTGCATGAGTAACGTTTCAGGAATCATTAAATCCATACAAGACATCATGCGCAAGGATGTCGGCGTTGACGGCGACGCCCAGCGCATCAGTCAGTTGGTCTGGATGTTCTTCCTCAAAATCTTCGATGACCGCGAGGCAGAGCTCGAACTCATAGAAGACGATTATAAATCACCATTGCCGAAGCACTTACGCTGGCGGGCCTGGGCCAAAGACCCCGAAGGCATAACCGGCGATGCCTTGGCGGACTTCGTCAACAACTCGCTTTTCCCGACGCTTAAGGAAAAGTTGCCGACCCACGGCCCTGCGGGTGAACGCGCCTTGGTTATCCGTAATGTCTTCGAAGATGCCTACAACTACATGAAGTCCGGCACGTTGATGAGGCAGGTTATCAATAAAATCTGCGAAATAGACTTCAACAACACCGACGACCGCCATACCTTCGGCAGCATTTACGAGCAAATTCTTAGAGATCTACAAAGCGCTGGTAATGCAGGTGAGTTCTACACCCCGCGTGCCGTCACAAGGTTCATTGTCAATCGCGTCGATCCCAAGCTGGATGAGATCGTGCTCGACCCGGCCTGCGGCACAGGCGGCTTTCTGACCTGCACCATTGATCATAAGCGCGAGCATTACGTGAAAACCAAGGAAGACGAGGAAACGCTGGTTGCTTCGATTCGCGGTGTTGAGAAGAAGGCCATGCCGCACATGCTGGCGGTCACCAACATGATCCTGCATGGCATCGATACGCCCACCAATATTCGGCACGACAACACATTGAGCAGACCCTATAAGGACTATGGCAACAAAGATCGGGTTAACGTGATCGTCACGAACCCGCCCTTCGGCGGCATGGAAGAAGACGGCATCGAAAACAACTTTCCAGCCCACCTCCGCACGCGCGAAACGGCAGATCTGTTTGTGGCGTTGATAATCAAGCTGCTCAAGGATGGGGGCCGCGCTGCAGTGGTATTGCCGGATGGGTTTCTGTTCGGCGAAGGCATGAAGACCAGACTCAAGCAATCTCTGCTGGAGGAGTGCAACCTGCACACCATCGTCCGCCTGCCCAACGGCGTGTTCAATCCCTACACCGGCATCAAGACTAACCTGCTGTTCTTCACCAAAGGTAAGCCAACCGAGCACGTCTGGTACTACGAACACCCCTATCCTGAAGGCGTGAAGAGCTATAACAAGACGAAACCCATGCGCTTCGAGGAATTCGAAACAGAGATCAAATGGTGGGGGAAAGAATCGGATGGCTTCAAGAAAAGGAAGCAGACTGAGCAGGCCTGGAAGGTGCCGGTTGCTGACATCGTCAGCCGCAACTACAACCTTGACATAAAGAACCCTCATGTCGGAGCACAGGTGAGCCACGACCCTGACGAACTGCTAAAGAAATATACTGGGCAACAGAAAGAGATTGCCAGCATCAGAGATAAACTGAAGGCGGTTCTGGAGGAGGCGCTATTACGATGAAAAAGGGTCGCTTGGTCCGGGGTAAAGTTCGAGATGATGCCTCATTTCCAGTGGCACCCGGCAGAATAGTCCTTCCTGCGGACTACCACGCCCTGCTTCATGAAATCAAAACCACAATACAGCAAACACGCCTGCATACCGTTTTGTCGGCTAATGCTTCAATGATCAGACTCTATTGGGAGATAGGCAAATCCGTCCTGAAAAGACGAGCGCAGGAAGGATGGGGCGCAAGGGTAATCGACCGGCTGTCTCACGACCTCTGCGAGGCTTTTCCAGAAATGAAGGGATTCTCCCCGAGCAATCTAAAGTACATGCGGCGTTTTGCTGAAGAATGTCCGGCTCTCACAATTGGTCAGCAGGCTGCTGACCAATTGCCGTGGTTTCATATAGTAATACTCATTACTCGGCTATCTTCCAATAAGGAACGTGAATGGTATGCAGCCCAGGCTATTCAACATGGCTGGAGCCGCAACATCCTCGCACTTCAGATTGACGGGCGGGCACATGAGCGTCATGGCAAAGCGGTCAGCAATTTTTCAAGAACATTGCCGCCGGCTGATTCGGATTTGGCAACTCATATTTTCAAGGACCCCTATGTCTTCGATTTTCTGGGAACCGCCGACCCGCGACGAGAGCGCGAGATTGAGCAGGGGCTGGTTGATCACATCCAGAGGTTCTTGCTGGAACTTGGCGCCGGATTTGCTTTTGTAGGCAGGCAGGTCCTGCTCGAAGTCGGCGATCAGGATTTCAAGATCGATCTGTTGTTCTTTCACCTGAGGCTGCGTTGTTACGTCATCGTCGAATTAAAGGCGGTCCCTTTTGATCCTGCCTTTGTAGGCCAGTTGAATCTGTATCTCTCCGCCGCCGATGACCTGCTGCGCCACCCCGACGACAAGCCGACTATCGGGCTTCTCCTCTGCCGCTCCAGGAACAAACTTGTCTTAGAATACGCCCTACGCGACCTGCAGAAGCCTATCGGGGTGGCGCAATGGGAAACAAAACTCACCCGCACCTTGCCGAAAGAATTGAAATCCAGTCTGCCGAGCATAAAGGAGATAGAAGCTGAACTCAGCGGGGAGATTGAGGATTAGTATACGGGCGCTGTTATGAGCTTATTAATAACCAACAACCTCGACCTCTGGACCTCGGCGATACTCACCAAGTCCACCGCAGGCCGCGGCAGTAACGGCAAGCTGGAAGCCTACGGCATCAAGAAACTGCGTGAGCTGATTTTAGAACTTGCTGTGCGCGGGAAACTCGTGCCACAAGACCCAAATGATGAACCGGTCACTGAGTTGCTTAGAAAAACTATTTCTGAAAAGAAGCGTCTGGTTAATGAAAATGTGCTACGAGATGTAAAGGAACCTCTTTATCCAAATGAACCGCCCGATCGCGACTTGCCAAATGGGTGGGTATGGACCAATCTTTATGAGATAGGCGAAATCGCCCCACGAAATGAAGCAGAAGACACTGAAGAAGCCTCTTTTGTCCCTATGCAGCTAATATCGGAAAAATATGGTGTCCCAGTGCAGCATGAAATGAGGGTATGGAAGGAAATAGAAAGCGGCTTCACGCATTTCAGAGAAGAGGATGTCGTGCTGGCCAAGATCACACCATGCTTCCAGAATGGGAAGTCAGCTGTTATGCGTGGGCTGACGAATGGATTTGGAGCTGGTACTACTGAGCTTCATGTTTATCGGTCAATCAATTCATGCACGGTTCCAGAGTATGTATTGATTTATCTGAAGTCACCAAGGTTCATTGGTGATGGCATTCCAAAAATGACGGGTACAGCCGGGCAAAAAAGAATAACACGTGATTACTTTGCTGGTAATCATTTCCCGCTGCCACCTCTTGCTGAACAACACCGTATTGTTGTCAAAGTCGACGAACTCATGGCCCTGTGCGACCAACTGGAGCAACAACAAACCGATAGCATCGAAGCCCACCAAACCCTGGTCGAAACCCTGTTGGGCACGCTTACCAACATTGCGACACAAGAAGAGTTGAGCGGCGCATGGACCCGCATCGCTGACCACTTCGACACCCTATTCACCACCGAGCACAGCATCGACCAACTTAAACAAACCATCCTCCAACTCGCCGTCATGGGCAAACTCGTCCCCCAAGACCCCAATGACGAACCTGCGAGTGTGTTACTGAAGAAAGTCGCTGAACAAAAAGAGCGATTGATTAGGGACGGAGAGATTAAGCGGGAAAGGCTATTGCCAAAGATTCGCGACGACGAGCTACCTTTTGAATTGCCCGATTCTTGGAGTTGGGCACGTGTTTGGAATGTCGCGAAAATTATTACATCGGGGTCGCGCGATTGGGCTAAGTACTATTCTGAAGATGGTGCAATCTTCGTGACAATGGGGAACCTGTCCCGTGGGGATTATAAGCTACGGATGGAATCAATTCGTTTTGTACGTCCACCCGAAGATGGGGAAGGTTCGCGGACGAAGCTAGAAGAAAATGATTTACTAATCTCTATCACGGGTGATGTCGGCAATCTTGGTCTAATACCGAAAGACTTTGGGGAAGCTTATATCAACCAACATACTTGCTTACTGCGGTTCATGCCCGAGTGTAAAAGCCGATATTTTCCAGAGTTAATGAGATCGTCCTGGTCGAAGTATCAGTTTGATGCCCCACAGAGAGGGGTAAAGAACAGCTTTCGATTAAGCGATGTGGGAGAAATGATAATTCCTGTGCCCCCTCTCAGGGAGCAACATCGCATCGTTGTCAAAGTCGACGAACTTATGGCCCTGTGCGACGCCCTCAAGGCGCGCCTGGCCCAAGCACAGACCACCCAAATCCACCTTGCCGACGCCATCGTCGAGCAGGCGGTGACGTGAATGCAATCCAATAATATTTTACCGCGGATACGGGCAATGAACGTGCGCATAAATTGGACGCGACAGTATTGGGAAAGTAGTAAATGTTTTTTCAGAAAGGGGATAAAGGGGCTTTATGGATCAACTAGCAAAAGGAATTCATGAAGTATATGAAACGCGCGGTAAGTATATAGTTATTGGATTGACAGGCAGGACTGGTTCAGGATGCAGCACGACGGCAAAAATATTATCAAGCTCCAAGCAGAAGCTAAAGCTTGTCTTGCCTCAAATCTTAAGAGGCAATAATAATGAGACTAGAAAATTCGCAATTATCAGTCGATTTGTGGCGAATAACTGGGAGTCTTTTATCTGGATTGAAATAAAGAACATAATTACGTCATTTATTTTGGAAACAAAGAAAGAGGACTTTGCTGAATTCATTTCAACTTTCTTAGAGCCCAATAGTCAGGACAAACGAAGGGCCATAAATAGCACATTCATGAAGACCTGTGGGCGAGATTATGATTTGCTGAGAGCAGAGCGACTAAGGCTGAAAGACCGCATCAAAGATACTAACGAAAGACATCTTCGAAACAAACAGTTCTACTTCGAAGACTTGCCTCCATTTACCAGGAAATTGAAGAAGACCCTTGATAGTCTTTCACGCAGCCATTATACAAAACTTTTCCAGAAAATAGGCGATAACATACGTTTATCGGGCAGCGCCATCTCGTCCGACTTCTCGCCGAAGAATATCTTCGCCATTTCTAAGAGAGTAAACAGATTGCTCAAAATATTTACTCATCAATCACGCTTTGGCAGTGCGAAGACATTCATCGTTATAGACGCGTTTAGAAACCCTTTTGAAGCTCTCTATTTTCGAGAGAGATACTCTGCCTTTTATCTTATGGCCTTAAACACCGATGATGCCACCAGAAGAGAACGGTTGCAGGCTCAATCAGATCTCACAGCTAGTGAGATTGAAAGCATCAACAAGAAGGAATCTAACAAAATTACGAGTCAGTTTTCAGAATTCGTGTCTCAAAATATTCAAAAATGTTATGACATTGCTGATATCCATGTTTCTAATCCGCAAATAGGTATAGACGATCTTACATATCTAAAATGGCAGCTTGCCAAATTTATTTCCTTGGTTATGCGTCCCGGTATAATTATGCCTTCAAGTCAAGAAAGATGCATGCAAATTGCTCACACAGCAAAGCTAAATTCTGGCTGTCTGAGCCGTCAAGTCGGAGCGTGCATCACCGACGACTCCTATTCAATCAAAGCAATCGGGTGGAATACTACACCTGAAGGGCAAACGCCTTGCAGCCTCAGAAACGTCTACGATTTATTTTCTCACAAAGACGATGATGCTTTTAGTAATTATGAGATCAACAATCAGGGTTTTAGAAAGTTTACGAGCGAAATATATGAGAATAGGAATACAAAGAAAAGACTAGAGCATCTTAAAGGAAGAAATGTCTCTTATTGCTTTAAAGATATAAAGAATCAGATAGATAAAGGAAAAAATCAAGTCCATACGAGGGCTCTACATGCTGAAGAAAATGCTTTTTTACAAGTTGTTAAATATGGTGGGCAAGCGATAAAGGGTGGCAAGCTATTTACGACATCAAGTCCGTGTGAACTATGCGCCAAGAAAGCTTATCAACTGGGCATTACAGAAATATTCTTTATTGATCCGTATCCTGGCATCTCTGAAAACCACATACTGAATTCCGGGGTAACTACGCCAAACTTAACAATGTTTAGTGGCGCAATCGGCAGAGCTTATCACCAACTATATGAGCCAATTATGCCCCAAAAAGATGAAATAAACTCTATTATCAATCTTCATTTTGAAGATCATTGTCAGACTATAGAAGACGAAAATCGCAAATTAAAAGCCGAAATAATGAAACTTAAGGAGCTTAAAGACATAGAAACCAAAACACGAGGAAAGAAGAAAGCCACTTAATGCCAGCACACTGGGGCAAATGAAAAAAGGGGGAAGGCTACTTTATTGAATCATCGCACGCGAGGTTGTCGACGACCTTGAGGCAGCTGTTGAGCAGTTCAGCTTGATCGCGGAGGATTTGGGAGAGGAAGACTAGGGCTCCTAATTGGCAGTGATTTAAAAGTCCTGTAAATCGCAGATAGAGGTGACGATGAAAGTTAATAAAAGACAGCTCGTCAGTGAGCATCTTGAGAATATCTCCCGGGATGTCCTTGAGACACATCAGGACATAATCAGGGCCTACATCAAGGGCAGGCATGGGATTTATGCGCTGTTCAGGAAGGGGCGGCTCTATTACGTGGGCCTTGCCTCTGATCTACGAAACAGACTGAAGACTCATCTGCGAGATCATCTTGCCTCCACGTGGGACAGGTTCAGTATCTATTTGACGGTTAGCAACGAACACTTGAGAGACCTTGAAGCGCTTGTCCTGAAGATTGCGCCTCCGGCCGGCAACAGCAAACCCGGAACATTCGCCGCTTCTCAAAACATAATCCGCGCTTTCGAGCGAGACATCAAAAATAAGCAAGATCTTGAGCGGGACCACCTTGTCGGTCGCAACCGGCCAACGCCGACACAGGCAAAGAAATCGAAGACGAAGTCGAGGAAGACACGCGATGATAAACCTGTGCTCGCGAAATATGTGAAGGGTCCTCTCAAACTCCGAATGACGTATAAAGGAAAGCTTTATAAGGCAACCGTCCGGCGTGATGGCGCGATAGCATACAAGGGCATGATATATAACTCGCCATCTCATGCAGCTGCAGCTATAAAAGGGCATGCTGCAAACGGATGGGTCAACTGGAAGTTCCAGGAGACGCCAGGGGATTGGGTCTTGCTGGACACGCTAAGGAAGAAAGTCTGACGCCTGTTATGGACCTTGACCAAAGTATTCGCCTTTCGGCGTTTAACTGGCTGGGCGAGCAAACAAAGATCCATGGCGACGTATTGCCGCGCACGCTTCTTGAAGAGGGCTTCATCTTTCAGGGTCAACGCATTCATCTCATATCCGCTCAGGGAATCTTCAAGCCCAAAATTCTTGATCTGCCTTTAACAATAACGACCTCTCCTAAAGGTCCATATGAGGACAGTTTCAGCGCAGATGGCTTTCTTCTTTATAAGTATAGGGGAACGGATGCTGATCATCGCGATAATATAGGTCTACGAAAAGCCTTAGTAAAGGGTGCACCGCTTATCTATTTTCATGGTATTGTTCCCGGTAAGTATCTTGCAGTTTGGCCTATTTATATCATAGGCGACGACCCTAGAACATTAACCTTCAAGATCGCTGTCGATGATATCCAAATAATGCACAATAATTTGGAAGCGCTTTCATCAGTAGCCGAAGATAATTCAGGGAGGCGTGCATATATAACTGCTGCTGTAAAAGTCAGGCTGCATCAAAGAGGTTTCAGGGAAAAGGTCATGAATGCATACAAGACGCAGTGTGCTCTGTGCCGTCTCAAGCATGATGAGCTTCTTGATGCGGCTCACATCATTCCAGATAACGAACCGGATAGCACGCCAACAGTTGATAATGGTATCGCCCTATGCAAGCTACATCACGCAGCGCTTGATAGCTTCATTCTTGGGATATCGCCAGATTACATTATTCATGTTCGAGAGGATGTGCTTCATGAAAGCGACGGGCCTATGCTTCAGCATGGATTGAAAGAGCTTCACTCAAAGAGGATAATCTTGCCATCTTCTCAACCGTTGTGGCCAAAACAAGAATACCTTGACAGGCGATATCAAAAGTTTAGGGCTGTATATTCAGGATAACGGTATGACAGTGGCTAGGAATGGGGCATCGCAGCATTAATGATCATCAAGGAACGGGACTCTAAAGAAGAAGATATTAAAGAGCTGACGGCATTACTGTCTCTCCCTCTTCCCTCAAATAAGCGCTTTCTGATCGAGCGCGAGTTGAGATTCATGAAATCGGGCGAGCGGGGGGAGCAGGACTCTGCGTATTTCATCGACTTCTACCACGCGGCATCAAAGAACTGGGTGGTAGTTCACGATCTGCGTCTTGAACACCAGGGCCGGGTTGCCCAGATCGACCATCTGCTCATAAACCGCTTTTTCGATATCTACGTGCTTGAAACGAAGAACTTCGCCTGTGGGATCAAGATAACGGATACAGGAGAGTTCCTGGTCGATTACCACGGCAAGTATTATTCCATAGAGTCACCGATTGAACAGAACAAAAGGCATTTGGCGGTGCTTGAAGAAGTCATTGGGCAGTACGATATCATGCCTACGCGGCTGGGGATTACTATCAGGCCGGCTTTCCACTGCTACGTTCTCGTATCACCGAAATCACGGGTGATCAGGCCTGCGAAAGGGCGCTTCGATACGAGCATGGTCATCAAGGCCGATGAATTGAGAACCGCCATCGACAAACGATTCGACGACATGGGAAACCTCGCGTCCCTCGTGGCAGGGAGCAAGATGTCGTCACTGGAGACGGTGCAGGAGGCGACGATGCTGCTCGCCTCGTTACATAAACCCATCAAAATCGATTACCGGAAACGCTTCGGAATCGATGACAGGGCTACGGCCACGATTCGGAAGGCCGAGACGAAGTCAACGATCAAAGCGACTACCGGCAGGTTTTACTGTTTCAAATGCAGGAAGGCGATTACCGAGAAGGTTGCGAAGTTTTGCTGGGATAACCCGAAGAGGTTTGGGGGCAAGGCCTACTGCTTCAACTGTCAGAAGGACTTTGCCAAATAGGCATATGATGCGTCAAACTGAATCTTCCCTAAAGCAAACCGTTAGCCTTCAGGGCTTGTAATACATAAGCTGCCGGGCGACCGGGGCTAACTGGCTGCTCAGCGCCTCTTTCTCATCCACGGTGAGCGGAGAAAATCCCGAAGCGAACCCTGCGTTTTCCCTGAGCTGCCCGACCGTGTCGCAGCCGATTACTGCCGTGGTCAGCGGATGCGACAGCGCATACCTGTAAAAGAGTTCAAGATTTCCGGGGGCAAGCTGCGCAGCAGCACCCCTGAAATAGACCTTCATCCCGACGATCCCCATATCGCGTTCAACGGCAAGCGGGATCACCTCATCGATAAAGCTCCTGTATTGCGGCTCGGCTGGATTCACCGGCATAAGCACCGTGTCAAAGTCGAACAGCTCAATGCACTTTCTCGTGATCAGGGGATCGTGGTGGCCGGTAACGCCTATGAACCGGACGAGCCCGCGCTCCCTGGCCTCGACAAACGCCTCGATCGCCCCTCCTGGCCCGAAGATTTCCCCGATCTCTTCTTCGGTACGCACATCGTGGACCTGCCACAGGTCGAGGTGATCGGTCTTCATGTTCCGAAGAGTCTCGTGCAGGTGGGCCAGCGCCCCTTCCCTGTCGCGGGCGTGGGACTTACTCGCAAGGAATATCTCGCCCCTGCGCTCCTTCAGGGCCGAGCCGTAGTACGCTTCGCTGCCGGAGTAGGCGCGGGCCGACTCGCAGTATGTAATACCGAGGTCAATGGCTTCATTGATCAGCCTGTAGGCCTCCTTCTCACGCCCGAAGGTCCTCAGCACGCCTTCTCCGCCGAGCCCCAATATGGTTACTTCTGTTCCGGTCCTTCCGAGCCGCCTCTTGGGGATATCCATATAAGCACATTATATCTCATGGGACGACAGTACGGTTGTCGCTGCCCTCCACCTGACATGCTGAAGGGACCCCGCCGCGGGCTAATCTCTGCTGCCTATCTTTTCGTAGGCTTCTTTTCTGTCAGGCGTGACGGCATGAGCGGGCCTTGGCCAGAAAGTCTTCGGGACGCGGGGAAGAGGTCCGACTCTGACCGGTATGACAATGCTCATGGTCTTCCCCCTGCCCATGTGTAATACTAAATCATGCAGGAAGACATATGAAGAGATATATCCTCCGGGAATACGGCTCATGGGGCGTGATGACGATCGCCTATATCGCAGGCCTCATTGCCGGCCGCAGCATCGGCATAAAGGCCCTGGCAGGCTACATATGCATCGCCCTTTTAATCAATTCGAAGCAGGCCTTCACCCTCTGGATGAGAGGCCCGAAGCAGGGGACGATGCCTCTCTTGATCTTCCTTGCCCAGGCTCTCCCTGCTGCTGCAGCCCTGGCATGGCTGACAGGCGGACAGGTCCTGCAGCTCCTGCCCTACGCTGTCGTGCCCGCGGCCTACCTGGCCAGCCTGAAGGCCTTGGGCGAGCATTCGATATATACTGAAGTCCTCGGGTTTTCGCTCCTGAGCCTTTCGGGTCTGATAGCGAAATTTTCTGAAACAGGGGTGGCGGACCCAGTTCTTTATCTCACTATCGCCCTCTTCTTCATTGCAGGCGTCTTCAGGGTCCGCATCCAGTTCAGGAAAGAGACGAAATACCGTGTTATAATGGCGGCGTACGTTGTCCTTGCCCTCGGTCTTTATGCCGCTGCCGGGGTGCCCTTATATATACTTCTGCCCCTTGCCGACAATGTCATCTTCGCTATCTTCCTCTACAGGGTCGGACTGAGCGGGACGGGCTGGATAGAGATGTCAAAGGGTGCTGCGTTCCTCTGCCTTATGGCCTATGGCTATACCTAGAAATCAAACCGCGGGGAAAAATAGTCCTGATAACTCCTGCACTTGATCCTGATACGGCACCTGCCGCAGACCTTCAGGTGCTTATAGCATTCATAGTGGATGCACCATATCGCAGCCGCCGAAGAGACCTGCGGCTGCAGTGCTGCCGGAGGTAAATTCTTTTCCTTGTCCGCAGCAGTTGGAGAGCTCACTGTCATCCCTCCCATTGTCAGATATTCTTTATGATGCGGAGGATACCGTGGGGGACCGCGGTTTCGGATGGAAAGTCTTTCTGCGCGAAGACGGAAAAATCGTCATGCACAGCGGTAAGACGATGGGTATTCTTCGCAGGGGTACGATGGCCGAAAAAGACGATGTAGCCGGTTGAATCCGAATCCAGCAGCTCGCATTCCTGCCCTTCAAGCGGCGACAGATAGTCCTTGAATGTCATGACACCTCCGTTTCGGATCAGTTTCCCTGCACAGAGTGTATGATACCACGGAGGACCAGCTCCGGTATCGGTGATTTTTCGGCCGACTGAATCCGGAAAACCGGCTGCATGCTTCTTACGGAGACTGAGTGATAACCCTGTGATACAATTCGCGCGTGCGTTCAGCCATCTTTTCTGCGGTGAACGTCTCTGCAATCCGTCGGGACGACGATTCCGCAAAGGCCGCAACCCGCTGCCTGTCGGCGTGAAGTGCGCGAACAGCCTCTGCCAGCGCTCCTGCGTCTTCCTTCGGAACCACCAGTCCGTCCCGGCCGTGCCTCACCACCTCCTTCATGCCGCCTGCGTCGCTCACCACCGGGCAGACCCGCTGTGACATCGCCTCCAGTAACGCCAGACTGAGCCCTTCCGCCCTGGATGGCATGACGAACAGGTCGGCGCCGCTGATCAGGGCCTTTGCGTCGATTCTGAGCCCCAGCAGGCGGACGCGGTCGCGTATACGCGCATCCTGTGCGAGCCTCTCAACCTCGCGGTCGTGCAGGGGGCCGATAAGGACCCAATAAATATCTCTCAGGTCGGCGCACAGTATCGCCGCCTTCAGAAGCAGGTCGATGCCCTTGACCGGCCTTATCGTGGCGACCGTCCCTATGACAAAGGCATCCGGCGGCACGCCCCACTCTGCAAGTGCCGGTCTCCCCGGGCGTTCAAGGTTGCGCGCACGGACGCAGTCATATACCGTCACGCATTTTCCCGGCGGGATACCGCTCTGGATCATCGCCTGTCTGACTGCGTCGGAGGCGCAGGCGTGGCCTGCAACCCTCTGGTTGAGGTATGCGAGGCGAAATCCCCAGTCATGGCGAGAGGCGACCGAGGCGGCTCCGCGGAATGAAACCAGTTTCGGAGGTTCTGCCATCCCGGCGGTGGCGAGCACCGCGTTTGCCAGGGACCGGCTGCTGAAGGCGTGCACTATGTCCGGGCGGACTCTCCTTATGGCATGCCTGATCGCAAGTATCGCCCGAAGATCGATCTTCGCCCCCGTCGAAAAGGGAAAGGTCTGATCCGTTACTCCCTCCTCCTCTATCCGTGTCAGCAAAGAGGGATGGTCCAGGACGGAGAGTTCGATATTGCCGGAGACCCTGAGCGCCTCGAGGAGTTCGAAGATGCCCCCGACAGTCATCACCTTCATGGCTTCATCCCCTCATCCATATTTGGCATATCTTCCATATGATGCATGTGCATCTCATGGTCGTGTTGATGTATGAGATGCATATAATGACGGGCTGGTATCTGGTGAACCAGCATGGCAACGCAGAACAGCAGACCAAGGACAAGAACGGCTTCGAACCTCACCCGACGCAAAAAAGCGGACGAAAAAAGTGCAATATCCCTTCCCGGGGCCGGCGGTGCTATGTACCTACCCGCAAGAAAGATGAGCAGCGCGATCTTGGCAGCGAGCAGCCCTCCGTAAGGGGTCGCCCCCATCGCACTGAAGCTCCCCACGGTATACCAGGCATTGTACATGCCGGTAAATACGAGAACCGCCAGGGCCGGGCCGAAGAGGAAATAGAGCCTGCCGCCGACTGCTGCCGCCGAGCGCTGCTGCCGGTCATCAGTGGCGACCCCTGAAGGTTCAAAGAGGACCGCAGAGGCGATGATCGTGCCAGCCAGGGTGGTGGCTGCAAGCAGGTGAAGCCAGTCCCCGATCTGCTGTGGGCTCAGGTCGCCGTAATCCGCCGGATGGCCGGAGGCGCTCCGTGCAAAGGAGATCGCCGCACCCGCGACGCCGAGCAGGACGGCAAAAGGCAGCACCCCCGAAAGGCGCCTCACCTTCATCCATGCGACCCATGCAACAGCTATTCCGGCGATTCTCACAAGCCACATCGTCCCGTAATGTGTCTTGAGCACGACGGTAGGCAGCAGCGGGAGGACTGCGAAAAGGCCGGTGCCGCCCATTTCGCTGCTCCGCTGCATGAGGCTGCCGACGCTGCTGACCACCAGGGTTATCAGGACCGCCAGGAGTAATCCCCGCAGGCGGCCCGGTAATATCCGTGAATCGGGCATGACCGCATCCATCGGCCTTCCTAGCCATATGAGGCACCAGGCGATGCCTATCAGGCAGGCCAGGGCGGTCAGGTCAAGGAAGGTTATAAGGCTGTGCAGAATCGCCTGGATCATTCAGGCGGCCTCACTTGATCGAGAACGAGTAGTCGCCTGTCGTCCGATGGCCGTCTCTTGCCACAACGTTCCATATGACACGATAGGTCCCCGAGGAAAGTCTCGGCACGGCCGCCTCCAGGAGGTTCGGATCTTCCGGACTCACGCGGCCGGTCCCCTTGTCCACCCTGGCCCCGCTGCTGTTCGTGACCGAGATTGTACAGAATGCCGGTTCGAGCGCACCGTCGAACCATATCCTGACAATGGCCGGGGGACTGTCTACCGTCGAGCCAACCCTTGGATCCGAATGGTCGGGAAAGGCATGCGCCCAGGCGTTCCCGCCCCCAGTGAAGACGAGCAGGCCTGCGGCAAGCAGGATGCAGGGTCCCAATCGATGCAGCCGGCTTCCTTTCAGGATCTTCATCGAAAGACCGGCCTGCCGAGGCCCTGTGGAAACAGGTCATCGAGAAAGAAATGGACCAGCCCGAGGATACCGACATTCTTGCCGGTCCGGCTGTTGACAGGTATCTGCGCCTCTATGCCGAGCTGGACCTGCTTGCCGAACCAGAGGAGGCCGGGGTTGACAAAGCCGGTTGTCTTGCCCTTGCAGTCGCCCGTCAGGCAGGTCTCGAAGGGAAATTCGACAACCAGAACCGATCTGTTGAGAGGAGATGAGAGGCCAACATCCTTCACATAGGTCTGGAGATACTGGAGGCTGTATTGGAGAGTAAACCCCCAGCTGAGAGTCGTCGGGTTCCGCTGGATGTCCTCCTCTATCCCCCCGGTATCGGGATTGACGGTAGTGACTACAGTTGATGTCTTCGTCGGGATATTGGGGCCGATGATGCCCGTGATCGCTAGGGGCCTCAGGAATTTAGCGGCGTCCGGGAGATCCCCGAGGCCCTTTCCGAAAAAGACGGCTGGCGTCAGGACAGTAAAGGACTCCGAGCCGATAGACCTGGACCCCGTACCTCCTATCTCGGCCCCGACTCCTGCGGAAAGGATCGTCTCATGCTCGTCGTTTTTAAAGAATTGGTATTTCAGCCCGACTTCGAGGTTGCCGAAGCCGCTCGAGCTGTCGCCGCCTGAAGGTTTGACGCGGGAGTACGACTCGCCGAGAGAAAGCCCGAGGTCTTTTGTGATCCGTTTCGAATAGTCGATAGAGACCGAGGTGGTCGTGTCCGATCCCCCGCCCTCACCGGCAGATTTTATATGCCCGACGAGAAGGGACAGTTCATCCGAAACGAACGGATCGTCCACCGCCAGTGTCGTGGGAAAGAACCTCTTGCCGGCAAGCCCATGGGCAGACGAAAGAGAAGGCAGCAGCAGGAGCAGCAACGCAGCAACGACGGCGAAAGCTGGCTTTTTTATAGCGCAATGACGTTCCATTCAACTCCTCCCAGAGTAAACCAGGACAGGGGGGTTCCGCACTCCCCTGTCCTGATATTAAATATTACAACAATATCCTGCAGATTATTTATACGGGGTTTCCGGAACGTATCCCCGGCGTAGGTAGATCGACTCCTGATTATGACACCGTCAGCTTTATCTCCGCCTGTTTTGCCTCTTCCTTCTTCGGAAAGACAACCTCGAGCACACCGTTCTTGAAGGATGCCTTCGCTTTGCTGCTATCGACATCGGGCGGTAGAGATATCGAACGGCTTAAGCTTCCGTAGCACCGTTCGAGGGTATAGTAATCCTCCTGCCTCACCTCTTCCTCCTTCTTCATCTCGCCCTTGATCGTCAGGCTCTCCTTCGTGATGGTGATATCGATATTGTCCTTCTCGACTCCGGGCAGGTCAACTTTCACCACCACTTCACCTTTCCGCTCGAAGACATCGATGTTCGGGACGATCATCCCCGGCTCCTGCGGCTTAATGCCGAACCTGCGTCTTGCGGCAGGCTCGATGAAATCCCCGAATAATTTGTCGAGATCCCGTCTCATATCCTCCAGCTCCCTGATGGGTGTCCATTTCACCAAAGCCATCTCTTCTTCCTCCTTAACTGTTCTGGTCCACTGCCAAAGGCAGCGGTAATATGACATGGAAAGCTCTGCATACCACTCCTTTGCGAACCCTGCCTGGGTTCATTTTTCTGCTACGCCTCGACTTCAGCGGCTACCATCCGGCTGAAAACGATGCGGTCACCGGCGTAGTCGACCTCGACAGTATCGCCTTCCGCAAAGGTGCCGTCGAGGATCCTCCGCGCCAGTTCGTTCAGGACCTCCCTCTGGAGCACCCTCTTGAGAGGCCGCGCCCCGTAGATCGGATCGAATCCGATCGATCCGAAATGGTCCTTTGCCCTATCTGTCAGGACCACGTCTATATTCTTCTCTTTTATGAACCTCTTCATCCTGTTCACCTGTATGTCGACGATCTGCTTAAGTATGTCTCTGGTCAGCGGGTTGAAGATCACGATTTCGTCGACACGGTTCAGGAACTCCGGCCTGAAGAATGTCTTGAGATCGTCCATCACCCTTGCCTTGAACCCGGCCGCGCCGTCTTCGACCCAGTAGGCCGAAGGGGTCTTTTCCTTTTCGGCCAGCATCTCCTGGATGTGGGCACTGCCGATATTCGATGTCATGATAACCACCGTATTCCGGAAATCGACTGTCTTTCCGTGGCTGTCGGTCAGGCGCCCGTCGTCCAGGACCTGGAGAAGCAGGTTGAAGACCTCCGGGTGGGCCTTCTCCACCTCATCGAAGAGAATCACCGAATAGGGCTTCCTCTTCACCGCCTCGGTCAACTGGCCGCCCTCCTCGTATCCGATATAGCCGGGGGGCGCCCCGATCAGCCGTGAAACGGTATGCCTCTCCTGGTATTCGGACATGTCTATCCTGATCATTGCGCCTTCATCGTCGAAAAGGAATTCCGCGAGAGCCCTTGCCAGTTCCGTCTTGCCGACACCTGTCGGTCCGAGAAAGATGAACGAGCCAATCGGCCTGTTAGGGTCCTGTATGCCGGCCCTCGCCCGCCTGACCGCATTGGCAACCGCCTCGATCGCCTCGTCCTGGCCAACGACGCGGAGCCTCAGTCTGTCGTCCATCTGGAGCAGTTTCCGGACCTCTCCTTCCAGCATCCGCGAAACCGGTATCCCGGTCCACTTCGAGACGACCTCTGCGATGTCTTCCTCATCAACCTCTTCCTTCAGCATCTTCCTCTTCTTCTGCACGTCGAGGAGATGGTCATTTTCTGCCTCCAGTGCCTTCTGCAGTTCGAGCATCTTCCCGTAGCGAAGTTCAGCGGCCCTTGCGAGGTTGCCCTCCCGTTCGGCCTTGTCGGAGTCTGTCTTTGCCTGCTCGATCTGTCCCTTGTAATCGCGGATCTTTGCGATCACCTCTTTTTCTCTCAGCCACTGCGCCCTCAGCTGGTCGCGGTCTGACTGGAGTTCTGCCATCTCTTTCCCCAGCTTCCCCAGTTTGTCCTTTGATTCCTTCGAGTCCTCGCGCATCACCGCCTGTCTTTCTATCTCGAGCTGGCGCAGCCTCCTCTCGATCTCATCGAGCTCGACCGGCATGCTGTCTATCTCCATCCTGAGTTTTGAGGCGGACTCGTCGATCAGATCGATCGCCTTGTCAGGAAGAAACCGGTCGGTAATATACCTGTTCGACAATACCGCAGCCGATATCAGCGCCGCATCCTTTATCTTGACCCCGTGATGCACCTCGTACTTCTCCTTCAGCCCGCGCAGGATAGAGATCGTGTCTTCGACTGACGGCTCTTTAATCATCACCGGCTGGAAACGGCGCTCAAGGGCCGGGTCCTTTTCAATATATTTCCTGTATTCTCCGATCGTCGTTGCCCCCACACACCTCAACTCTCCCCGCGCCAGGGCCGGCTTCAGCATATTGGAGGCATCGATCGCCCCTTCGGCCGCACCCGCACCGACCAGGGTGTGGAGTTCATCGATAAAGAGGATGACCTTGCCTGCGGACTCCTCCACTTCCTTGATGACGGCTTTCAGCCGGTCCTCGAATTCACCCCGGAACTTCGCCCCCGCAACCAGAGAGCCCATATCCAGGGCTACCACCTTTTTATCCTTCAGGGTCTCGGGAACGTCACCTGCAACAATCCGCTGCGCAAGTCCCTCTGCGATTGCTGTTTTCCCGACGCCGGGGTCGCCGATGAGGACAGGGTTGTTCTTCGTCCTCCGGGAAAGGACCTGGATGATCCGCCTGATCTCCTCGTCCCGGCCGATAACCGGATCGAGCTTTCCCTTTGAGGCCAGCTCTGTCAGATCCTTGCTGAATTTCTTGAGTGCCTGGTATTTTTCCTCGGGGTTCTGATCGGTCACGCGTTGCGTTCCTCGTATCTCCCTCATCGCCGCAAGCAGCCGGTCGTAGTCTGCCCCCTGTTTCTTCAGCAGTTCGGAGGCCTGCCCGTCAGTGCCGACAACCGCCATGAGCAGGTGCTCGACGCTCACGTACTCATCCTTGAGATGCTCCGCCTCCTTTTGGGCCTTTGCAAGCACCTCCTTCAGCCGCTGCGTAATATAAATCTGGCCTACGGCAGTGGACCCCAGAACCTTAGGCAACCGGTCAAGGTACTGCTCAAGGTCCTTCTTGAGCAGTACGGTATTGATGCCGACCCTCTTTAAGATCTGGGAGGCAACACCCTCTTCGTCGTCAAGGAGCACCCAGAGAAGGTGTTCGACATCGATCTGCTGGTGGCCCTTCTGCTCTGCCAACCGCTGGGAATTCTGTATCGCCTCCTGGCTCTTCACGGTAAATTTATCCATAACTTTCCTCCTTTACTCTTCTCTCAGCGCCCTCTTGAGCCGCTCGTGAAAATCCCTTCTTATATCGTCCTCGAACATCTGCATCATCTCTTCCATCTCCCGCTGCATAGCCTCCATGCGGTGTCGCATGCGCAGGATAATATCGACGCCGGCCTTGTTCACACCGAGCTCCCTTGTCAACTGGAGGATGAGGTTCAGCCGTTCGACATCGTCCTGGGAGTAGAGCCGCTGCTTCTTCGTGCGGAGGGGATGTATCAACCCTTCCCTTTCGTACAGCCTAAGCGTCTGGGGATGAACGCCGAGCATTTCACAGACAACGCTGATCAGGTATATGGGCCTTGTCCTGTCCATCTCTTTCCTAGTCATGCTGCTTCACCATACCCTTTCTCGGCGATTCCCGGTAGAGGGCCTCGATCTCCTGTATCGCCCCTCTGGACTTCTCAGGGATCGATTTCGGCACAACAATCTTGATCGTCACGTGCTGGTCGCCTCTTCGGCCGGCCTTGGCCGAAGGGAACCCTTTGCCCGAAAGTTTAAACTTCTGCCCTCCCTGCGTCCCTGCCGGAAGGGTCATCGCAGCCACACCGTCGATCGTCGGGACCTCTATGCGTGCTCCCAACGCCGCCTCGCCGAAGGTGACCGGGAGTTCGAGCAGAATATTGTCATCCTTCCTTTGAAATAGGGGATGCGGCCGTACAGAGATTTCGATAAAAAGGTCTCCTGGCTGGCCATTGCCGTGCCCCGCGCCGCCAAGGCCCTTCAGCCTGACCCTCGAGCCGTTGTCAGCGCCGGCAGGGATCTTGACCTTCAGGGATTCGGTCCGCACAGTGCCGCCTTTTCCTGCACACGCGGTGCAAGCCTTTGTGACCTTGTGCCCGGAGCCGCCGCAGGAATTGCAGACCTGCTGTGTCTTGAAAAAGCCCTTCGATGTCGAGATGCGCCCGGCACCCCGGCATTTGTCGCACTGCTGGTAGTTCTCAGCGCCGGTCCCGTGGCATGAGCCGCAGCTCACCTCCCTGTTAAATGAGATGGGCCTGGTCACACCGGAAAAGGCCTCCTCAAGGGTGAGCTCGAGACCCATCACCAGGTCCGGCCCCTTCTGGTCCGCCTGCTGCGGGCCGCCGCCGGCCCGGAACAAGTCAGAGAATATATCACCGAAGCCTCCGAAATCGAAGCTGTCCCCTGATGTATAGGCACGGTAGTCATAGCCCTGGCCTCCTGTCTCAAATGGGGCCTTGCCGAACTGGTCGTACTCGGTCCTCTTTTTTTCGTCGCTCAGGACTTCATAGGCCTCGGTCAGCTCCTTGAACTTGTTCTCAGCCGTCTTATCGCCTGGATTGAGATCCGGGTGATATTTTCTGGCCAGCTTGCGATAGGCCTTTTTTATCTCATCCTGTGACGCCTTCTTATCAATGCCGAGTATTTCATAATAATCCTTAACTGATGGGGCCATGCGTCCTCCTCTTCCTCATAAGT
This sequence comes from Nitrospirota bacterium, assembly GCA_021814475.1. Taxonomy (GTDB): domain Bacteria; phylum Nitrospirota; class Thermodesulfovibrionia; order Thermodesulfovibrionales; family UBA6898; genus PALSA-1316. The sequence goes on along the minus strand of JAKAIE010000016.1, from coordinate 9,752 downwards.
CTTATCATAAAACATGAGTAATGTCTTGTCAACGTTCTTTACAGTACTTTCAAGGAAACCAATAGCCGGAAGTCATTTACCGGAACCTCTCTGATCTTCCCCGGAAGATCACCTTCGGCATGAATGTGACCAGCCTGATTACATCGAAGTCGTCTGCCGCGAGTAGTTATGATCTTTTATCCCTTTCCTCGGGACTCCGCTGTCCGCTTTTATAAGGGTTGTTTTAGCTGTAAGATGCGCGCCTGTTGCTATGGATGGTATAAGAAACATTGTATCATGTATGAGAGGCGTTTTCAGAAGAAAAAAGAGATCCTGCCGCATAGGACAGTTGCAGACTTTGTTGAACGAATCAGCCTGTCACGGACAGGGATGGAAGACGCATTCCCTGCAAGCCTCTGTCTCTCTTCTCCCTTTACAGACTCCCGAGATGCCATGGTGGCAGAGGGCGAAGTCGTACTTGAGAGGGTCAACGGGATCAAAGCGTTTGAGGGCATCGGTAATCTCAACCGCCATCTTCCAGTCCTGCGAACTGCGCGAGGTGAAACCGAGGCATCTGGAGATCCTTGCGATATGGGTGTCAAGCGGGATGACCAGTCTGTTGGCGGGAATGTCCTTCCAGACACCGAAGTCGATGTCGCGGTCCCGTATCATCCACCTCAGAAAGAGGTTCAGACGTTTGCAGGCGCTGCCGGCTGCGGGTGAAGGGAGAAACTGCAAAAGGCCCGGCGGCTTTAGATTTTTTCCGTAAACAGCGGAAGTGTCGATATTACGCATGGCATCCGTGAGCCCGGAAAGCCCCTTCTCTATTGTGGAATCCTCTGAAGTATAGTTATTTTTGAAGACATTCTCCAGAGAACCGTGGGCCTTCACTATCCGCTGAAGGATATGAAGCAGGGCGAGGATATCCTCGTTTTCATTGAAGCGGTATTTGATACCGGAAAAGATCTTCTTCTTTTGCGCGGCCGGCACGGTGATGATGAAATCTGCGGGGCTTTCCCCCATCCTGGAGAAGAGCCGTTCGAGCACCGCCTTGAAGAGATCCACCTTTCCGTAGGCGAGGCAGGTGGCGATGAAGGCCGCAATTTCGATGTCCCGGGAGTCCCTGTACCGGTGCGGGAATTCGATCGGATCTCGGAGAAGCCTGCCCTGGAAGTCGAAACCAAGGTAAAACCTGTCGAGCGTCTTTTTGAGACGGTTCATCTCTCCCCGCTCCGCGAAAAAGGCTCAGGCAGCGGCCGATTTCGCCTTATCAATAAAAAGCTTCATACGCAGATGGTCTTTTCTGCCCCTGCTCTGCTCCACCCCGCTGCTGACGTCGACCGCGTAAGGCATGACGTGGCTGATCGCCGCGGCAACATTCTCCGGGGTCAGCCCTCCGGCAAGGATTATCCTGCCGTACTGCTTCGCCTCGACTGCGATATCCCAGTTGAAGATCTTTCCGGTCCCGCCGTAAGTATCAGCACAGTAAGTATCGAGAAGAAACGCCGAGACAATATCCCTGTACTGCGGGAAGGCGTCGAGGTTCTCGATAGATCTTACCCTGAAGGCCTTGACTGCACGGACCGGCACCTTTACGCAGGACTCAGGCGGTTCCTCACCATGAAGCTGGACTGCCGAGAGCCCCGCCTCCGATACCGTATCGCGGACTATCCGCGGGGACTCGTTCACGAAGACTCCGACGGCGGTGACAAAGGGAGGTAATTTTCTGACGATGACGGCAGCATCCTCCGGGGATATATATCGGGGGCTTTCTTTTACAAAGATGAATCCGAGGGCATCCGCCCCCGCGTCCACGGCTGCGGCCGCATCGGGATAATTCGTTATGCCGCAAATCTTGATTTTTACCATGACTTTCAATTCCCTCCCTTTCCCCCTCCTGTGCCGGAGTAGGAAAGGGAGGAGACCCTGTTTAGTTATATGACCGGCAGTTCCTTCAAGGATTCCCGTATCTTCTCTTCAGGGTAGTCGTAGTCTACGAGTTTGCCTGCCAGGTAGTCCTGATATGCTGTCATGTCGAGATAACCGTGACCGCTGAGGTTAAAGAAGATCGTTCTCTGCTTGCCTTCTTCTTTTGCCTTCAGCGCCTCATCGATCGCCCCTTTGATCGCATGGGAACTCTCGGGAGCCGGAATAATGCCTTCTGTATTGGCGAACTTGATCGCCGCCTCGAAGACGCCTGTCTGGCCGTACGCAACCGCCTCGATCAGTTTGTCATGATAGAGTTGACAGACCAAAGGAGAATCGGCATGATACCGCAGCCCACCCGCATGGATCCCCGGAGGCATGAAGTTATGTCCCAGTGTGTACATCATCATCAGGGGGGTCAGTCCGGCCGTATCTCCGAAGTCATACCTGAATTCACCCTTGGTGAGCGTCGGACAGGAGATAGGCTCGACCGCCACGATCCTCACCTGCTTGCCATGGATCTTGTCCTGGATGAACGGGAAACTGACTCCGCCGAGATTGCTCCCGCCGCCGCAGCAGCCGATGACAACATCGGGGTAGTCCCCGACAAGTTCGAACTGCTTCTTCGACTCCAGTCCGATGATCGTCTGGTGAAGGAGGACATGGTTCAGCACGGAGCCGAGGGCATAGTTCGTATCGCTGTGGGTCGCCGCATCCTCGACAGCCTCCGATATCGCCATCCCGAGACTCCCCTGGTTTCCCGGATCAACCTCAAGGACCTTCCTTCCGTAGTTCGTCACCGCGGACGGACTTGCATGCACAGTCGCACCCCATGTCTCCATCGCGATCCTGCGGTAGGGTTTCTGGTCGTAGCTCACCTTCACCATATACACGGTGACGTCGAGACCGAAGAGGCTCCCGGCAAGGGCCATCGATGACCCCCACTGTCCTGCCCCTGTCTCCGTGGCGATCCTCTTGATCCCCGCTGCCTTGTTGTAGTAGGCCTGCGGGATGGCGGTGTTCGGCTTGTGGCTTCCGGCAGGGCTGACCCCTTCGTATTTATAGTAGATCTTCGCCGGCGTGCCGAGTGCCGCCTCTAGGCGGTGCGCCCGGTACAGCGGAGACGGCCGCCAGAGACTGTAGATCTCCAGCACCTCTTCGGGAATATCGATCCAGCGCTGAGTCGTCATCTCCTGCTCGATCAGCGACATAGGGAAGATGGCGGACAGGTCGTCAGGCCCAACCGGCTGCTTTGTGGCGGGATGCAGCGGCGGCTTCGGCAGGTTCGGCATATCGGCCATTATGTTGTACCACTGTTTCGGGATCTCTCTGTCAGGCAGGACCACTTTTGTCTCTAACATTATTTCCTCCACGGGATTATATGCGCTGCCCGTTTGCCCGGCAGCGCATGTACTTTACAGGGCTCGGCGCATTCAAATTACGATAGCATATTTTCCGTCTAAAAATGAATAAGGGCGCCGTTGCCTCTTGTGGTATAATTCTGCAAGGATTCCCCTGGAGGTATTATGGCACTGCATACGGATATCTTGTCCCTCATAGGCAACACCCCCATGGTAAAGATCAAGCACCTCACAGGCCCTGATGATGCAGAGCTATGGGCAAAGCTCGAAGGGTTCAACCCCGGCGGCTCGGTCAAGGACAGAATCGCCCTTTCGATGATAGAGGCGGCGGAACGGGAAGAGAAGCTCTCTCCCGGCGGGACGGTCGTCGAACCGACAAGCGGCAATACAGGCATTGGGCTGGCGATGGTCGCCTCGATCAAAGGCTACCGGATGATACTGACGATGCCTGACACCATGTCCATGGAGAGACGCCAGCTACTTCAGGCCTTCGGGGCTGAACTCGTACTCACGGACGGCAAGAAGGGAATGAAGGGAGCGATCGACAGGGCGGTCGAGCTGACAACTGAAAATCCCGGCTTCTTTATGCCTCAGCAGTTCGAAAACCGCCATAACCCCGAGGTGCATATGCGGACCACCGCGGTAGAGATTCTCAATGATCTCGGAGTGCCTCCTGACGGGTTTGTTGCCGGGGTAGGGACTGGCGGGACCATTACAGGCGTCGGCAGAGTGTTGAGGAAGGAGAACCCCGCAGTCTGCATCGCTGCGGTAGAACCGGCAGCATCTCCTGTCCTCTCAGGCGGAAATCCCGGCCCGCACAAGATCGCGGGTATCGGGGCCGGCTTTGTACCTGGGGTACTCGATACAAAGATCTACGACGAAGTGATAAAGGTCACGGATGCGGACGCTGCTGAGACCGCCCGTCAGCTGGCCAAAAGGGAGTGCCTCTTCGCAGGGATCTCGTCAGGGGCCGCAGTCTGGGCTGCCCTCAGGGTTGCCTCGAGGCTCGGCACGGGAAAGAAGGTCGTCGTCATCATCCCCGACAGGGGGGACCGCTACCTGAGCACCGGATTATTCGGCGCACAGCAGTAAGCAGATATAATCTCCTGTCAGTGCCTTGCGATGCCTGTCTTCCTGGCGACCTCGGCGACCGCACCGGAGACCGCATGGACAACGCGCCTGTCGAAGATGCTCGGGATAATATAGTCTTCGTGGAGTTCGTCATCCTTGATCGTATGGGCGATCGCCCGGGCGGCAGCGAACTTCACCTCTTCATTCACCCCGGTTGACCTCACATCGAGCAGCCCCCTGAATATGCCGGGGAACCCGAGCATATTGTTGATCTGGTTCGGGTAGTCAGACCTGCCGGTCGCAAGGACCCTGACAAGGGGAAGGGCATCTTCCGGCGCAATCTCCGGCTCAGGATTCGCAAGGGCAAAGACGACCCGGTTTTTCGACATCTTTTTTATGTCCTCAGCCGTGATCACGTTGGGGCCAGACAATCCTATGAATACATCAGCACCCTGCAGTGCGTCCGAGATATTTCCTTTCAGACAGGACGGATTCGTGTTGCAGGCGAGTAATTTTTTATAGACGTTCATCCCCTTTCGCCGTCCCCGATACAGAGTCCCGGATCGGTCGCAGACGATAATATGCCTGACCCCAAAAGCAGAAAGCATCCTTGCGTTGGCAACTCCTGCAGCCCCGGAACCAGCAATGACGACACGGAAATTCCTGATATCTTTCTTGAAGAGGCGGGCGACATTGATCAGCGCTGCGAGTACGACCACGGCTGTCCCGTGCTGGTCATCGTGGAAGACCGGTATATCGAGTAGCTGCCGCAGCCTTGTTTCGATTTCGAAGCACCTCGGAGCTGATATATCTTCGAGGTTGATCCCTCCGAAGGCGGGTGCGATATTCCGGACCGTCCGGATGATCTCCTCAGTATCTGTCGTATCAAGGGCTATCGGGAAGGCGTCTACCCCCGCGAACTCCCTGAAGATCATCGCCTTGCCCTCCATAACCGGCATGCCGGCATAGGGGCCGATATTGCCGAGGCCGAGCACCGCCGTTCCGTCGGTGACGATCGCAACCGCATTTCCCTTGATCGTATACCGGTAGGCGTGCTCCCTGTGTGCATGGATATCCATGCAGACCCTGGCAACGCCGGGGGTATAGACCTTCGACAGGTCGCTCCTGTCGCGTACGGCGATCTTGCTGCGGATCTCGATCTTACCGCCCTCGTGTGCGGTAAATGTCCTGTCCATGACGCGAAGGACCTTGACCCCTTCGATTCCCCGGACCGCCCGTACAATCTCTTTTTCGTGTGCGTCGTCGCGGGCGTTGACCGTCACATCGCGCACGATCTTCCCTTTTTCGGCATGAACGATGTCAACGGAACCGAGATCCCCTCCGGCCCGGCTGATCGCCGTTGCGATAGAGGCGAACATCCCGATCCTGTTTTCTATCTCCACCCTGATCGTGATGCTGTAGCTTGGACTCGGCTGATGCAGCATGTCACTCTTCCTTTCGTCTGCGTGATCGGCGGGTACTATTCAGCGTTATCTTGAATCTGATCTTCAGCGGGAGCGGTAAGGCCTATCGACCCCAGCCATGCACTGATCTCTTTTCTGGCCATCATGGCGTTATACCCATACCACTGTTTTTTCTCCTTCGGATGTGCCTGCAGGGCATCCTTGAACCTCCTGAAGGCCCCTTTCCCCTCTAGAATTTCCCGGAGGGCCAGACCGAGATCCCGGTCTTCAAGGCTGGCAGCAAAGCCCTGCATCGCCTCATAAACGTGTTCCGGTCTTCGCTCTGGTATGCGTCTAAAGCGTTCCTGCTGATGCACAAAGACGTCGAGCGCCAGTTCCACCTCATCTTCCGCCCACTCGGGAAGATTACACTCCTCGTCGAGCTCAACCGCCTCAAATTCTGCCAGATCCTCTTCATAACTGTCTGCCAGTATTGACCGTGCCTTTTCCAGAATGTCCTCCGAAAGGATGACCACCTGGCCTGTCTCGGTATCCAGGAAATAATCGAACGCCTCGCGTGCGATATCCTCCATCGCCTTCTGCACCTCGTCGAAATCTATCTTATGCACTGTCATGAAGCTGTTTCACCAGAGAGGCCAGGAAGGGATATTCAGTCCCGGCGGTTTCCATCTCGGCGGACAGGTAACCGAGCGCCTTCGGCAGATACTTCAGGAAATACGTCTTCCCCTTCACCTTGGAGAGAAATCCGTATGCGCCGAGTGCCTGCATATGCCTCTGGAGGCGGCAGGGCAGGATCGTACTGATGAATGCCTCTTCGCTCCAGCAAGCGCCCCTGTACTCACTCACACCCCTGCAATAATATTGTATCAGACGTTTTCTCATTTCATCTTCGAGTTCGCAATACGGGTCCCAGAGCAGAGAGGCGAGGTCATAGGCGGGAGGACCTGTCCTTGCCCCCTGATAATCGATCATCCACGGGACATCGCCCATTATCATCACGTTCTGGGACTGAAAATCCCTGTGCACAATCGCCTTGGGAAAGGAATCTACCTCCCTTGCGAGCCGGTCGAGATCCCCTTCGAGCCCGTCCGAAAAATCAGAGAGGGTCTCTGTCATGATACCCTTCACACCTTTCACATAACGCTCCAGGAAATAGTCCGTCTCCCACCTTAGGTGTTCGTAATCAAAGAGCCTGGCCTGAAGCCGGGGACATTCATCAACATGATCTGTGACCCGCGTATGCAGGGTGACCAGCATGTCGAGGACCTTCCTGTAGACCGCCTCGATCGATGCCGGGTCCCGTCTGCATTTGAGCCATACATAAAGAGATATATCCCCAAGGTCCCCGAAGACTGCAGTTCCTTCATCCTCATCAGCAGCAAGGAGCTCGGGGACAGGCACGGAATGCCTTCTGAAAAATCCGTTATATTCTGTCTGTCGGGAAAAGTCCGGATCCGCTCCTGATGTCCTCAGGACGACAACAGACCTCCTGTCATCCCTCACGCGGTAGTAGCGCCTGTCCGAACCGCCGAACCCGATGGGTGATACTTCGGGATGAATCGCAATAATATTATTTAAAAACAAGATGTTAGCTATTTCACAGGGAATGGCTGGCTGATTATCCTGATGACGAACGCTGACTACATAGTCAGGTCCTGCGATCGAGTCCTCAAGATGAGTCCCGGTCCCGAGGATCGCACCCGGCAGGACAACAGTCCTTTTGACCGACGAGTACCCCATTATTCTACACCCTTCTTCAAGCACCGCCCAGCCTTCAAGGTCCAGCAAAGAGCAGTCAAGATCGGAGTGAAGATGAAATTGCTCTCCTGATCGGGCCAGCGCATCATGCACAGCCGCGAAGTAAGCTGAAGGAGAGCCTATGTCCGTCCAGTAACAGCCGGTAACATCTACTGTCTGGACTACTGCTCCCTGCGAGACCGCGGAAAGCCAGGCACCGACCACGCTCGATCGTCCTTCCGGCAGGAGCTCGAGGAAATCAGGCGAGTAGACAGCGATTCCGGTAAAGGCGACTGCCCTTGTGCCTGACGGACCCTGCTTATCCACTGCCTTGAGTCTTCCCCTCTCATCCAACCAGACATTGTTGAAGTCAGGATGGTCGTGAACCGCGAGGGTGACGAGACTACCGGAAGATTCGTGGACCTCGACCAGTCGTGAGAGGTCGATGTCTGATATGATGTCAGCATTATGAACGATAAAGGGAGCGGAGCCTAGCATCGAAGCCGCGTTTTTCAGCGCACCCCCGGTTCCGAGGAGGTCGTCTTCCCTGAATAATGTAATCCTGTTAGAAAACGCGGAGGCCATTGCCCAATCCCGTATACCCTCCCATCTGTAATGCATGTTGATCCCGATCTTCTTTAACGGGAGAGCAGTCAAACGCTCCAGAACAACCTCGATCACCGGACTTCCAAGCAGGGGAAGAAGCGGCTTTGGGATATGGTTCGTAATCGGCCTGAGCCGCTCTCCCAGCCCGGCAGCCACGATAAACGCGTTAACTGCTCTCACGAATAAAGGAGGTAGTTTCTGCGGACCTTTCTGTCGAAGGCCCTCAGCTCTTCTCGCCACCATACCTCCATGGCGTGGAGATCTGAGCCTGATTCGATATCCTTCCTCAGCCTGTCATCTCCGGCAAGGATATCTATCGGCAGAAGACGCTCCTCGTATTCATAGGGTGGCTGTTTCCAGGCAAACTTCTGAGGATACAGGTCGTATATGGCCTTTACTATTCCGACACCCGTGAGAAAGGGTCTGAATTTCGCCCTGTCGGTAACATGGATCTGCGCCCCGCCGCAGAGCTTTCCAGCATGCTTCTGGAATGTCGGGAGAAAATAGAGAGGCCGGAATAAGACCCCGGGCAGCCTATAGTCTCCAAGACGTTTGAGTAGGCCATCGGGATCGATCCAGGGAGCACCGAATATCTCGAACGGCCTGGTCGTACCACGACCTTCGCTCACATTTGTCCCTTCAAGAAGACACATACCAGGATACACAGCTGCGGTATCGACAGTCGGCATGTTCGGAGAGGGAAAGACCCAGGGAAGACCTGTATCTTCGAACCAGGCGGAGCGTCGCCATCCGGACATGGGGATTACGTGGAGGTCAAGCCTCTGGTAGTAATGGTCCCTGAGATAAAGTCCGATCTCTCCTATGGTCATTCCATGACGCACAGGAAACGGGCGCAGCCCGACAAAAGAACTGAAACCCTCTTTTAAAACAGGGCCTTCTATCCTATCACCCCCTATCGGGTTAGGCCGGTCGAGGATAACCACAGATTTCCCTGCCTCCAGGCAGGCCTCCATGATAAGGCCGAGGGTCCAGATAAAGGTATAGTAGCGGGCTCCGACGTCCTGAAGGTCCACCACCATCAGGTCTATATCCCGGAGCATCTCCTTCCCCGGTTTTCTCGTCTCCCCGTAGAGGCTGAAGACCGGAAGACCCGTCCTTTTATCCCTGAAACCCTCCCACTCTACCATGTTATCCTGGGTTTCGCCCCTGATCCCGTGCTGAGGCCCAAAGAAGGCCTTCAGCCTGAATTTCTTAGAAGATGCCATTATATCAGATGCATGAACAAGGTGGCGGTTTACTGATGCAGGGTGTACGACTAGACCGGCATCGGCCTTGAGGAGATGCTTTGGCCACAAGGCTTCAACCCTGTCAAGCCCTGTCTTGACGATCGCGGACATTTGGGAATGACCAGGCAGACGATCAGGCCAGCAGGAGGTCCCTGATCTCCATGGTCAGCATCTTTATCAGGAGATCGGCGTTATCATGGCGGACCTCAACCAGTTTGATATCGTCACGCTTCTTGATGTCGGAGATCAGGCCAGTGCCTTTGTCCGCTATGGTAGCCACCAGCGGCTTATTGGAATTGAGCAGCTCGATAATCAGCTTTGAGAATTTTTTCGACAGGCATTCCATCTTCCCGATTTCATCGACAAAGTAGATGCCGGTCTTCTTCTCCGGGGCAAATACC
>JAKAIE010000101.1 GCA_021814475.1 Nitrospirota bacterium | reverse complement strand
TCCTGCGCCTCCGCGGGAGCAGGGCGAACAGGAGGTTTCCGAGCAGGCTGCTCAGACGATCCGTGACTCTGAAAGGGAGCAGGCGAAAAAGAAAGATAAGGACCGAGGCGGCGGCATACTCGATCCACTGCAGGAGCCTGTTTTTCTTCGGCTTCTCAGACACGATGCCTCTTACGGCGGAGGTCTATGCGGCCTCGACGACGACAGTTGACGACTGACCGCCGACGCCGTAGCTGGTCGAGAGGAAGCCCCGCTTCTCTGTAGTCTGATGGGACCCCGATATCTGGAGGTCAGAAAAGGCCCTGTCGGCTTCCCTGAAATTCAGCGTTGCGGGCACGAGCCCTTCTCTTACCGTCTCGAGACAGAGGATTACCTCCGCGATATCGCTGGCAGCGCCCAGATGGCCTGTGTACGCCTTCATGCCGCTGACGGGGAGATTCGCGCCGGCCTCCTTCAGGACGGCAGAAATCGAGAGGAGCTCCGAGGCGTCTCCCTTTTTCGTTCCGCTTCCGTGCGGCGTGATGAAGGCGAGGTCGTTTACGGAATAATCCGCATCCCTTATCGCGGCCTCGATGCTCCGCCTGCTCACCATAGGGGGGACAGCGAAACCGGCGCCGGGTACGAACTCGACGCAGTTTGCGGTTCCTTTTATACGGGCGAGTATAGCGGCACCCCGTTTCTTCGCGCTCCCGGCGGACTCGATGACGAGTGCCGCGCCACCTTCTCCTGTGATGAATCCGTCCCGCTTCCGGTCGAAGGGGCGAAAGGAGGCGACTCCTTCCCTGAACCGGGACGTGATGCCGAGTTCCTCTATCTCGTAGAGGGGCACGTCCGTGATCCAGCTGCCGCAGCCGACCGCCACAGCGATATCCGCCCTGTTCTGTCTGATCGACCTGCAGGCGAGTTCCATCGCATATCCGCCGCACGGCGAGAGGCTCGCGATGCTCGTATTGGGCCCCATGAACTCGAGGTACGCCGAAAGGAAGCTGAAGAGGTTGTTCGAGAGGGATTCTAGCAGGAAGAAAGGGTTCACCTTGCCGAGGGCGGCATTGTTCAGCCTTTCGAAGTCAACCGTTTTTTTATGACCGTCCGTCGCATCCGCGATCGCGGGGTAGAGGAAATCATATCCGACCTTCGTAAAGTCGCCCGAGGCGACGTAGAGTGCACGCCTCCGGGCAGGGAGGTCCGAGGCCCCCGAGCCGATGAAGCCGGCCTGGGTTATGGCCTCGTGGGCAGCGGCAAGGCCGAGGAGGGAGCCGCGGTTCAGAAATTTCATCTGCCCCATCAGCTTCTGGGGGATCTCCGAGGGGAGGTGCAGATCTTCCACCTTTCCCATGTACTGCAGAAACAGGGGCTTGTCCCCGGCCGGATAATGCCCTATGCCTGTCTTCAAAGCCTTCACGTTCTCCGTGTTCTCGGAAACAGTCTTCCCGAGAGGAGAGACGAGACCCAAGCCTGTGATGACTACCTCTCTGCCCTCCATCTATAACCCCAGGTTCCGTGTCAGGAGATTGAAGTGCCGCTTCTGTTCTTCGGGATCTTCTATGTCGGACAGAGGGATGACATCTCCCTCAAATTCTACGACGATCTTCTTCTTCCCGTTGATCGCGCCGAGTCCCCTGTACCTCTTCCTGTTATCCTCCCCGGCTGTCTGGGAGGTTATCTCCAGGCTGACCTGGTCTCCGGGAAACGCGAAGCCGTAGAAATTGCATTTGATCACACTGCTGATGAGGAACCAGTTGCGGAAATCCGATGATGCCGCCTCGAGCCACCCGGTCAGCTGGGTCAGCGCCTCCAGGAGCATGACCCCGGGCATGATCGGGTTCTTCGGAAAGTGGAATTCGAGGAAGTCCTCGCTCATGGCAACGTTCTTGACGCCCCTGATCGTCTCTCCGGACTTCCATTCTGTTATATGATCAACCAGCAGATAACGCATCTGTTATTATCTCCTCCTGAAGCTGCGTATAGCGAGTTAGTATAGCATGAGTATGCCAGCAGTTAAGCTTCAGCCCGCGTTGCCGAGCATCACGACCGAGGCGACGGCATAGTCACCGGAGTGGGATATCGAGACGGACGTGCTGACAATCTTCCTGGATCTGACCACGCGTCCTATCCAGCCCTTCAGCGCGATCTCCGGCCTGCCTGATGCATGGTTCAATACCTCGATCTGCCGCATTGCGTCTCTCCCGCCGGCCGACAGGCCTGTGCCGAGCGCCTTCAGGCATGCCTCCTTGGCGGCAAAACGGCCTGCAAGATGAACGACATGATTCCTGTGGGACAGGCAGTACGTCCTTTCGGCCTCTGTGAAGGTCTCCTCGATGAACGCGCTGTTTTTTTTCATGATCCTCCCGAGCTTCGAGATCTCGACGATATCGACGCCGTGGTAAATCTCTATCATGAGACGCTCATGCCGCCGTCGACCGATATCGCCTGTCCGGTGACATAGGCGGCAAGGTCAGAGGCGAGAAAAACGACGAGGTTTGCAACCTCCGACGGTTCGCCGAAGCGGCCGGAGGGGATCGTCTTCAGCAGTTCCTCGCCCGCCAGCTTCCTCACACGGCTGCTCATCTTCGTGACGATCATGCCGGGGAGCACCGCGTTTACCCGGATGCCCCTGCCCGACAGTTCCACGGCGCACGCCTTTGTGAAGGAGATGAGGCCGCCCTTTGACGAGGCGTAGTTCGTCTGGCCGCGCGAGCACCTGATCGCGCCGATCGAGGATATATTGATGATACTGCCCTCATGCCTCTGCATCATCATCTCCGCAGCCAGCCGGGTGCAGAGAAAGGCCGCCCTCAGGTTGATGTCGTGCACCTTGTCCCAGTCAGCGATATCCATCGCAAGGAGGAGTTTATCCTTAATGATGCCGGCGTTGTTCACAAGAATATCGATACCGCCGTGGCCCTTCTTTATATAATCAAAGAGTAACTGCACCTCTTCGGGGGCGGAGATATCGGCCTGGAATATCTCGGCCTTGCCGCCTGAAGCGCCTATCTCGCAGAGGAGCGAATCCGCGTCCTCCTTCGAGCGGCTGTAGTTGATGATCACCGTTGCGCCGGCCTTCGCCAGGGCCAGACAGCATTCCCTGCCGATCCCCTTTGCGCCTCCGGTCACCAGAGCCGTTTTCCCGGTCAGGTCAATAGATATGGACATAGTGTTCCGCTCCTTGCTGATTATTGATATTTCTTCAGGATGATCGAGGCGTTCTGGCCGCCGAAGCCGAACGAGTTCGACAGGGCGGCCCTGACCTTCTTCATCCTCTTTTCCCCGGGCACGTAATCGAGGTCGCACTTCGGGTCACGGTTGGTCAGGTTGATCGTGGGGTGAATCGCATCATGCCTGACGCTCATGACGGTAAAGGCAAACTCCGGCCCCCCTGATGCAGCCAGCAGGTGGCCTATCAGCGACTTGGAAGAGCTGATCGCGATCTTCGGGGCCTGTGCCCCGAAGACCGCCTTTATCGCGGTTGTCTCCGCCGCGTCGTTCAGTTTTGTGCTTGTGCCGTGGGCATTGATATAATCGATGCCCTCAGCTCCGACAGATGCATCCTGAAGCGCACGCCGCATCGAGATCTCGGCTCCGGCGCCTTTCGGATGGGGTGCTGTCACCTGGTAGGCGTCCATCGACGAGCCATACCCGCAGACCTCCGCATAGATCCGTGCGCTACGCGCGATCGCATGGGACTCCTCCTCGAGCACCGCGAACCCCGCGCCTTCCCCCATCACGAGGCCGGATCTTTTGCGGTCAAAGGGTCTGCAGACGGTGGCCGGGTCTTCGCGTGAGACGGCAGCCGCGCCGAGGAGCACGAAGAATATCAGTCCCACTGGATTGATCATCGAGTCCGCGCCCCCTGCAACGATGAGGTCCGCGTCGCCTCGCTGGACCGCCCGGAACCCTATCCCTATCGCCTGGGTGGCCGAGGCGCAGGCGGTGGTGACGGTGCTGTTGAATCCGTGAAGTCCGAACCGGCCTGCGATCAGGGAGGCCGGCCTGTTTGAGTTGTTCCGGATGATCGAATCGTCAGAAACCTTACCGGACTCCCTGCTGAAGCGTTCATACTCAAAACTCTTCTCCGCTGTAAGCCATCTTTGTATGTCCTCGAGCCTGTTGACCCCGAGCCCTGCGGCGAGACTGACGCCGCAGCGGTCCCCGTCAGGGGCACCCTTCGGCAGGCCGGCATCTGCCAGAGCCGAACCGGCGGCCCAGAGTGCAAAGAGGGTGCGCCGTTCTCCCTCGTCTGCAGCCTCTTTTGCGTAGGTCTGCTGTATGACCTTCAGGTCGGCCGCTGAGACCTCGCCTACCGCCTGGACAGGAGACCTGCTCCAGCCGGGATTGCCCAGGGTTCGGACACCGGAGATGCCGGCGAGTGCCTGTTCCCAGTTCTTCCTGAGATCAAGACCCAGGCTGGTGGCGAGCCCGAGACCCGTGACCACGACCCTTCTTTTCTTTGAAAGACCCAGGCTCATTGACCCGGCACCTGCGCCTTTATGATGGCGCTGTCGATCCCGCTGTAGTAGCTGAAGCGGTTGATCAGTTCTTCCTGGTTGACCTTGTGAAAATGGCTGTAGATGATCCTGTCGAGAGAGGCGATCACCTCTCCGTCGAGCAGCACCTTTGCGCGGCCGAGAGAATCACGTTTTGATGTGGAGATGATCTCTCCCTGTATCTCGACCGTAACCCCCGGCTTCAGCGCGGAAGGCACGGAGACGCCCTCGATGAGGGACATGACGGCAGATATCCTGAAATCATGGGAATAGATGACAAGCCATCCCAGTACCTGCGCCATCGCCTCGATCAGGATGACGCCGGGGACGAGGGCCTTCTTTGTGAAGTGGCGGCGCATGAACTCCTCCGAAAGCGCGAACGACTTCAGGGCAATGATCTTCTGTCCTTTATCGATTTTAGTCACCCTGTCGTAGTAAAGAAATCTCATCCTCTTTTCACCTCACCTCTGATGGACTGCAGCCTCGATGATCAGGCTGCTGCACTGTCCCTCGTAGCTGAGCGCGTTGATCAGGACCCTCTTCGGCCTCAGGGGAAGAGGCTGTCCCTTCACCAATGTAAAACCGATCGTCGGGTCAGTCGTATACGCGCCAGTCACTGCCGGCACAATTCCTTGCGTGATCATCGCAGAGCCGATGATCAGGTCTACAGCCGGAGCTCCGGCAAGAAGGTGTCCGAATGCAGGCTTTGAAGAATAGACCGCCGGCTGTCCGGAAAGTCCGGAAAAGACCAGTCCTATCGCCTCCGCCTCGTTCCCGTCCCCCCGGAGCGTTCCGTCCCCGTGGGCGATGACCAGGTCGATGCCTTCCGGGCCTGTGTCTGCCTGGGCCAGTGCCTGCTTCATCGACAGCGCGATCGCGTCGATTGCAGGACAGTTCGCCTCTGCATCCTTCCTGCACGATGATCCGTACCCGGTGATCATCGTATCGTATCCCGCGCCGCGCGCCTCTGCGGAGGACCTCAGTTCAAGGCTGACGATCCCACATCCCTCTCCGAAAATTGTGCCTGACCTGTTTTGGCCAAACGGCATGCAGGTCCCATTTCCATCGCCTTCACCTCTGCTGATGACACCGAAATAGCGTCCCCTGGCAAGGGCTTCAGGAGAGACCGCCTCGCTGACCCCGCCCGCGAGCGCGATCTTCGCCTTCCTTTCAAGGACCGTTCTGACGCCTTCGGCGATCGCCCGCGCGCCGGAGTCGGCATGGGGCGAAAAGACGGTGTTCTCTCCGCGTATGTCGAGGCCGATCGCCGCCTGGCAGAACGAGATGTTGTTCAGCATCGATAGTGGCCATAGCGGATGGATCTCCCGGAACCCTGAATCGAAAAAAAGGTCGTAGTCTATCGAGCCGTCTACGCGGAGCGACTTCAGAAGGCCGGGCATGAGGTCAGAGATGCTGTAGTCAACCATCCCCATGCCGGCGAAAAAGCCGATCTCCTCGGGGGCGAAGTCCCCTTTGACGATACCGGCGGCGGCATAGGCGTCCCTGGAGGCCTTGATCAGCATGTGCGAGTGCCTGCCCATTATCCTGGCATCCCTCGGATGTATGCCGAGTGCAGCAGGGTCAAGACCACTCACCGTGGCTGCGGCGTCGGGGGACCCGTTACCGAGGGGTCTGATCCCGGTGTTTCCGGCAACAAGGGCGGTCCAGATACCGGAGACGGTATGTCCGATTGAAGTGGTGATCCCGGCCCCGGTGATGACGACGGTGTCGGTCACTGGTGCTGTCTACTCCTCAAACGAACCGATGCAGAGGCAGGCGTTCTGGCCCCCGAAACCGAAGGAGTTCGAAAGCGCCCTGCGGTATCTCCGGGACCTCGCCTCGTTCGGCACGTAATCCAGATCGCACTTGGGGTCCGGGTTCTCCTGATTGATCGTCGGCAGGATGATCGAGCGGTGCATCCCGGTGAGGGTCAGGATGCATTCGATCGCGCCTGCGGCGGCTATGGTATGACCGATCATAGACTTATTGGAACTGACCGGAACCTGCCTTGCCCGGTCGCCGAAGACCGCCTTGATCGCCCTTGTTTCGGTCAGGTCATTCTGGACGGTTGAGGTGCCGTGGGCGTTGATGTAATCGATCTCCCCGATGCCGATACCGGCATCGTCCATTGCCCCCTGCATCGCCAGGATCGCGCCGTCTCCCTTGGGGTGGGTATCCGTTATCCGGTATGCGTCGGCGGAGTCTCCGTATCCGAGAATCTCGCCGAGGATCGGGACCCCGCGGCTGCGGGCGTGGTCGAGGTCCTCCAGGATTACCGACCCGGCGCCCTCGGACATGACAAAGCCGTTTCTCTTCCTGTCGAAGGGGCGGGAGGCCTGGGGGGGGGTGGCGTATTTTTCGACGAGGGCCTTGATCAGGACAAAACCGATGAACCCTGTGAAATTGAGTGTCGCCTCGCAGCCCCCTGCGATCATCACGTCCGCGGAACCTTCCCTGATTATGCGGTACGCCTCGCCTATCGCCTGGGCGCCTGCGGAGCAGGCCGAGACGAACGACAGGTTGGGCCCCTTGCAGTCAAAGAGCATCGAAAGGAGGGCGGGTGCCGCATCCGGCTTTCTCCTGAAGAAGTTCAGACAGGAATAGCCGCCCGCATCCATCAGCCCCCGGATGTCCCAGTTGCCCTTGCCGTCATAAAAACGGTGCAGGAGGCTGATATCCTCGACCGAGGGGTTGTCGCCGTGAGAACCGAGGGAGACGCCGATCCTTGTGCGGTCCGAAACCAGGTCGAGTCGCGCAAGCCCGGCTGCCTCGCGGGTGGCGACGGACATCAGTCTGAGACCGCGCGAGGAGTAGGCCTGAAGCCTTCGGGCCGACTGGGGCAGCAGCTCTTCTATCCATTGGTCGTCGACTTCGCCTCCGACGCGGCAGGGCAGACCGTTTGTCTCGAAAGATTTTATATAGTCGATCCCCGAAAGCCCGTTCGACGCCCTGTCGAAGGTCTCGGTGGTGTTTCTGCCGAGTGGGGTGATCATCCCGAAGCCTGTGACTGCGACGCGGCGTCTGGAAGAGTTATCACTCATGGCGGGACTCCGGGCGGGATTCCGCTAGCAAATCTTCTTTTCCTCCTGGATCCTGGTGAGCCATTCCTTGATGAGATCGTCTCCGTTTGTGTATGCCGCAGGCTCGGAGCAGGAACCGCATAAGACCTTCACCCCGTCATCGCTCTTCCAAGCGCCGCCGCATTTCGGGCATTTTTCGGGGAGGGTGTTGAGGATATCCATGACGCCGCCTGCCATCGTCCTGATCGTAAAAAGGGAGGGGACCTCGTCCATGTCCATGTTCGCCCTGAACCCGGGGAATGCTTCTCCGTACCGCGCCTTCAGAAACTGTACCGCCTTTTCGGTCAGCTGGCCGTTTTCGTCGATAGCAGTGCCTTCTCCGAACATCTCCTCGATATGCTCAAGGATGAAATGGCGGGCCATCTTGATGCCGAACGCCTGTTCGATGCGATAGTTGATGTCCAGAAAGTCGAGAGATTCAGCCCCCAGGTCCTTTATAAGGGAGTTGTCCGGCTGAATCGCGCCGGCGTCGCCGCTGAGCGTCTCTGCGACGGCCTTCTTCACTTCCTCTATGACCTTTTCCTCTGTGATGATATTCTGTGCCATACACTGACTCCTTATCTCTATGAAATTTATTGTTTTTTCATGGGTTGGTACAGCCTGTTGCTGAAGCCGTGGTCCACGACGATTGTCTGCCCGCAGACTGCCCTGCTGTCCGTGCTGCAAAGGAACTTGACCACATCCGCGATCTCATCCGGCTCGACAAACAGGTCTTCAGGGATGTATTCGATCTCTTCCCATAACTGACGGAGGACCTTGAACGAATCGGTCTTGACGATGCCGCCGCAGACCGCATTGACCGAGATATTCTTCTGCTTCAGCCCCTCGGCGCAGTCCCTGACGACCGACTCCATCGCTGCCTTCATGCTGCCGAGAGGATAGGAGGGGTTATAGAACCGGCTGCCGAGGCTCGAGATGAATACGATCTTGCCTCCCGTATTTTCGAGCAGCGGGACAGACGCCTGGATGCAGAAGATATTCCCTATATAATTCGTATCGACCAGCTGTCTGATTTCGCGTTCGAGGAGTTTCTCCAGCGGCTTGAACGGTGTCCTTGCTGCGTTGAGGATAAGGAAGTCGAGGCGGCCCGCTTTTTCGGATACTTCTTTGAGGAGCTCCTTCACCGACTCCTTCCGGGAGATGTCCGCCTGGACCATGAAGGCGCGCCGGCCGATCGAACTGATCTCCTCGCAGAGCTTCCCCGCCTGTTCCTCGGATGAGCCCCCGGTCCTGCTGTAGTTGACGACGATGTCGGCCCCGGCCCTTGCCAGCGTACGCGCAATCGCCTTGCCGATTCCTCTGGAACTGCCTGTTATTAAAGCGACTTTCTCGTCAAAAATCCGGGTTTCCATGAGCCTCTATAATAATATAAAAGCCTGCCCGATGTATATAAACCTTGCCGCCGCAACTCAGGGACTATCCGGGGACCCGGCCGGCCCCTCACTCAGGACAATTATATCCACCCTGTCCACGTCTCCGGTGACAATCGTGAAGGCCCGCACCTCAGGGTTGTCCCGTTCGATCAGGCTGACGATGATGTAGACCGCATCGTCATAAAAGGCCAGGCTGACGTCTTTGGGCGAGGGGTATGCCTGAGACTGGGGATGGGAATGGTATATGCCGAGGAGACGCAGACCTTTTTGGCGCATCTCCTTCAGGGCAGTGAACTGCTCAGCCGGGTCCATCAGGTAACTTACCGGCGAGGGCTCGCTGTTTGTCATTTCGTAGACCTGCGAGACCGTATTACCGGTTCCGGCGAGCAGGCCGCAGGCCTCGTGGGGAAGGGATGATCCGCAGTGACTGATCATCCTCCTGAACAGTGCATCGGGGATCGTCAGTGCAGGCCGCAATACCCCTCGGTATAGTCGATCAGTTCGGTGATGGTCGGGTTCTCCCCGCAGACAGGGCAGTTCGGATTTTTCGGGACCTTCACCTTTCTGAAAGTTGTCTTGAGGGCGTTGTAGATGAGCAGTTCCCCCTTGAGCAGATCTCCCTTCCCAAGGATAAGCTTTAGCACCTCTGTCGCCTGAAGCCCCCCTATGACGCCGGGCAGGACGCCGAGAACCCCCGCTTCCTGACATGACGGCACGAGCCCGGGGGGGGGCGGGTCCTCGAAGAGGCACCGATAGCAGTGGCCTTCTCCGGGAACGATGGTCGTGACCTGTCCCTCGAATCTCAGGATCGCCCCGCTGACAAGAGGTTTCCTTGCAAGGACGCAGGCATCGTTGACCAGGTAGCGCGTCGGAAAATTGTCCGAGCCGTCGACGACAATATCGTAGTCTTTTATCAGATCGAGGATGTTGTCTTTAGAGATCCTTTTCCGTATCTGTACCACGGTGACATCGGGGTTCAGGGCCTCGAACGTCCGGGCGGCGGATTCCACCTTCGGCATCCCGATCGTGTGGACGTTATGGGCTATCTGGCGCTGCAGGTTGCTCATTTCGACCGTGTCGTTGTCGATGAGACCGATCGTGCCGACGCCCGCTGCAGTCAGGTAATAGCCGACAGGGCACCCGAGCCCGCCGGCACCTACGATTGCGACCTTTGCCGAGGCTATCTTCGCCTGTCCCTTCCCGCCTACTTCAGGCAGGATGATATGCCTGCTGTACCGGAGGAGTTGCTCATCAGTGAATTCCATCAGTCCCTCTCCTTTCTGATCAGGAGGATCCAGTCCGTATCGTTCACCTTCTCGGTCTTCAGCACCTTCTGTCCGTGGTCCTCCATGGACTTCGGTATGCTCCTCGAGGCCTCTTCATAGTCGAGCAATATTTCAAGGACCTGGCCTACCTCCATCGACTCGATAGCAAGCTTCGCCTTGACAAAGGTATAGGGACAGACCAGTCCCTTAATGTTGATGCTCTTGTCCGGTACAACGGCTTCCATACGCACCTCCCAGGCCTGCGGCCTTATTTATATTTTTTATTGAATTATAACTTCTTTTGAGGATTATTGAAACGGCGTAAGGGTGAGGGCAGTCTTTCCATGATTGAGGGCGCATATTTCAGGAGTTCCCCCAATAATCGAGCATCGGAAAGAGTAAAGCGTTGCGGGACAAGGATTCATGGGAAAAAGGAAGTGGTTGGTAATTGTTTTTAAAAAAATGGGGGAACTTTTTACAGGGGAGAGGA